>NZ_JZWY01000659.1:0-14434 GCF_000966955.1 Streptomyces sp. NRRL S-495 | reverse complement strand
GGCACCGCCGCCGCCGCCGGCCCCGGCACCCGCCCCCGCTCCGCCGGCCCCGTCGCCGCTCGGCACACCCCCGCCGCGGCCACCAGCGCCGCTGCCGCCCGCGCCGCCGGCCGGCCCGGGACTGAGCCTCACGGCGCAGCCGAACCCCGGTTACGTGGGTGGTCGCGTGGTCCTCACCTACACCGTTCGCAACGGCCGCGAAGGGCTGGCCACCGGTCTGCGGCTCCGCGTGGGCCTGCCCGGGGGCGTGCCCCACGACGGGCCGCCGCCGGGCTGCGACCTGGCCTGGGTGTGCGCGCTGCCCGACCTCGCCCCGGGCGCCCGGACCGTCGTCCAGGTCGTCCTCAGCCCCGATCGGGCCCTGACCGGCCTGGTGACCGGCTCCCTGACCACCACCGGCACGGACGCCGACCCCGGCGACAACGAAGCCCGTCAGCAGCTGCGGATCCTCCAGCCGCGCATCGTCGCGGTCCCGCCGATCGGCAAGCCCGGCTTCGTCACCTCGGTGCGCGGTGAGGACTTCCCGCCCGGCGCGCCGGTGCGGTTCACCTGGCAGCCGGGCATCACGGCCGCGGCGGCACCGACCGTCCCCGGGCCGGACGGCCGGTTCATCGGCCAGTTGCTGATCCTCGCCAAGGATCGGACCGGCCCCCGGGTCATCACCGCGAGCGGCCCCGGCTTCTCCCCGGTGCGGACGGACTTCCTGGTGGTCAGCGGCACGGTCCAGCCGCCCAACGAGATGATCCGCCGATGATCCACGAGGTCGACGAGGGGCTGCGCCGACTGCTCGCGGAGTCCGGCCTGGACGCGTCGGGCGTCGACGTGGTGTTCGACGCGCCGACCCGCGACTGGGCGGCCCGCCGCAGCGCCCCGACGGTGTGCGTGTTCCTGTACGACGTCCGCGAGGACCACACCCGGCGCGCCAGCGGCGCGGGAGAGGTGTACGACGCGGACGGCTTCCTCGCCGCGCGCCGCGCCCCGGCCCGCTGGTTCGAGCTGACGTACCTCGTCACCGCGTGGGCGAGCCGGCCGCAGGACGAACACCGGCTGCTCTCCCAGGTGCTGAGGTGCCTGGTGTCCACCGACGCGCTGCCCCCGCGCCTGCTCACCGGCTCGCTCGCCGAACTCGGCCTCATCGTGGGCCTGGACGGCGGCGGCACCGGGCTCGACGCGCCCGCCGCCTCCGACGTGTGGTCGGCGCTGGGCGGCGAGCTGAAGCCCTCGCTGGGGCTGCGGGTGAGGGCGCCGCTGGCCGGGGCCACCACCGCCGTCGCCCCGCCGGTCACCGAGGGGCTGGTGGTCCGCGCCGCGGCCCGGACGACCGCACCGGACGCGGCCCGGAGCGCACCGGACGCGGCCCGGACCGCACCCGAGGAGCCGGGGGCCGCGCGGCGCCTGCGCTACACGGAGGCGGCCGAGCCCGGTCCGGAGGGCTTCGGCGGTCCCCGGGAGCGGGGACCGGCCCCCGCCCGCCGCCGACGCGGGGAGCGGCAGCCGTGACGCGGACCCTGGAACCCGCGGCCGCGACGACCGCCCCGGTCCCGGCTCCGGTCCCGTACCTGTGGACGCGGCTGCGGGTCGTCGAGGAGCGGGTGCGCGAGGCCGTCGCGGTCCGGCGCGCGCTCGATCCCGATCCGGACGATCCGTACCGCGGCCAGTTCCTCACCCCCGAGGCGGTCGCCCGCGTCCTGGACGAGGGACACCGGCCCGCTCCGCCCGCCCTGCCCGGTCCGGACGCGCCGCCGCCAGGATCGCCGCTGGCCGTGCTCGCCGCCCGCTTCGCCCTGGCGCCGCTGGACCTGGACCTGCTGCTGGTGGCCCTGGCCCCGGACCTCGACACTCGCTTCGAGCGGCTCTACGGCTACCTCAACGACGACCTGACCCGCCGCCGGCCCACCGTCGGGCTCGCCCTCGAACTGTGCGGGCACCGCGGGGTGGCGGCGGCCCGGTTCCGGCTGGCTCCCTCCGCGCCGCTCGTCGCGGGCGGTCTGCTGGAGGTCACCGAGCCCGAACGGCCGCCCCTGTCCCGGGTGCTGACCGTCCCGGACCGGGTCACCGCGCACCTGCTGGGCGACACCGCGCCCGACCCGCTGCTGACCGGCGTGCTCGGCCGTCCGGCGGCTGATCCGGCCGTCGACCCGGCCGAGCTGCGCCGGGCCGCCGCCGCGGCCGGGACCGGCACCGGCCATGTCCACCTGCGCAGCCGGGGCGGCGATCCCGAGGGGCTGGCCGTCGCCGCGCTGCGGGCGGGCGGGCTGCCGCCGCTGGCCCTGGACCCGGCGGCGCTGGCCCACGACCCCCGGGGCGTGCCGGGCGTCGCCCGGGCCGTCGCACGCGAGGCCCGGCTGCTGGGCGCGGGCGTCCTGCTGGGGCCGCTGGAGGAGTTGCCCGACCAGCCCGACGAGCGGGCCAGGATCCTTCGCACGTTGTGCGACGCCCTGCGCGGCCTCCCCTTCCTCACCCACGGGACCGGCGGCTGGGAACCCTCCTGGGCGGCCGACACCCCCGTCACCCTGACGGTGGCGGCCCCCGCCCCCGACCGGCAGGTCGCCCGCTGGCGGCACGCGCTGGAGCAGGCCGGGGAGCAGCACGGCACGGGGGGCGACGAAGGCGTCGGCGCTGGCCTCGGCGAGGACGGGGCCGAGGACGGGGCGGCCGAGGCGCTCGCCCGGTCCGTCGCCGCGCACCGCCTGGACGCCGGACAGCTGCGGAGGGCCGCCGGCACCGCGGTGCGCACGGCCGCGCTCGACGGCCGCCCGGTCTCCCCCGACGACCTGCGCACGGCCGTCCGGGCCCAGAACGGCGCGGGGCTCGCCCGCCTCGCCCGCCGGGTCGAACCCGCGGTGGGCTGGGACGACCTGGTGCTCCCCGCCCCCACCCACCGCAGCCTGCGGGAGCTCGCGGTGCGCGCCCGCCACCGCGAACAGGTGCTCGGGCAGTGGGGCATGCGGCCCGGCGGCGGGCGGGGGCGCGGGGTGATCGCGCTGTTCGCGGGTTCGTCCGGTACCGGCAAGACGATGTCGGCCGAGGTGGTGGCGGCCGACCTGGGCATGGACCTGTACGTGGTGGACCTCTCCACGGTGGTCGACAAGTACGTCGGTGAGACCGAGAAGAACCTGGAGCGGATCTTCACCGAGGCCTCCGCCGTCAACGCGGTGCTGCTGTTCGACGAGGCGGACGCGATCTTCGGCAAGCGTTCGGAGGTCAAGGACGCCCACGACCGGCACGCCAACATGGAGTCGGCGTACCTGCTCCAGCGGATGGAGTCCTTCGACGGCATCGCCGTCCTGACCACCAATCTGCGCGCCAACCTGGACGAGGCCTTCACCCGCCGCCTGGACGTGATCGCGGACTTCCCGGTACCCGACGCCGACCAGCGCCTCGCTCTGTGGGACCGCTGCCTGGGCGACCGGGTACCCCGGGGCGACGACCTCGACCTGCACTTCTGCGCGGACCGGTTCGACCTGGCCGGAGGCTCCATCCGGGCCTGCGCGGTCACCGCCGCGTACCTCGCCGCCGAGTCGGGCGGACCGCTGACGATGGCCCAGACAGTGACGGCGGTCGCGCAGGAGTACCGCAAGCTCGGCCGGCTGGTGCTGGAGGGCGAGTTCGGACCGTACGTGGCCCAGGTCACGCGGGTCTGAGCCGGGGCGGCCGGCGGTCGATCGCGGCAGGCCGTCGCGGCGGACCGGGGAGGGCCGGGGAGGGCCGGGGAGGGCAGCGCCGTTGCCCCCGGGCAGGTCCCCCGGTCCCTCCCGCCGGCGACGGCCCGCCGGAAAGGCTGGGGGCGGGGCGCGACGGCGCGCGACCGGGTCCGTCGACGGCGTTCCGCCGTCCGTCGTCCGCAGAACCTGGCCGGAGATCCACCGAAGACCGTCCACCGACGACCACCGTCCACCGAAGACCGGTGACACGAAGGAGCGAGCATGCCGACGTACCTCACCCCCGGGGTCTACGTGGAGGAGGTGCAGTCCGGTGCCCGCCCGATCGAAGGGGTCGGCACCGCCGTCGCCGCGTTCGTCGGGTTCACCCTGACCGGCCCGTTCCACGAGCCGACGCTCGTCACCAGCTGGGACCAGTACTCCCAGCGCTTCGGCGGGTTCACCGAGGACGCCTACCTGCCCCACGCGGTCTACGGGTACTTCGCCAACGGCGGCGGCGCCGCGTACGTCGTCCGGGTCGGCGGCTCCGACCGGGACAGCTCCGCGCCCGCCGCCGCGGTCCCCGAGCAGCGCGCGGCGGAACCCGTCGCGCTCGGCGGGTTCCTGCTCTCGGCCCGGCCGGGCGTCACCGGCGTCTCGGTGGAGATCGCCGACGCGGACGGCGAGAACCCGCCCGAGGACCGGTTCAGGCTGCTGGTACACCGCGACGGGGCGGTGGCCGAGACCTTCGAGGTGTCGGCCCGCCGGAACGTCAAGGGCTACCTCGTCACCCAGGCCCGCGGCTCGGCGCTGATCGAGGTCACCGAACAGCGCGGCACCGCCCAGGGCCGGCCCGCGAACCAGACCTCGGCCCTACCCGACGGCCCGCCCCGGCCGCCGGCCAGGGCGCGGCGGCCCGGCTCGACCCGGCCGAGTACGTCGGCGACGCGGCGACCCGCACCGGGCTCGGCGGCCTGGAGACCATCGACGAGATCACCATGGTCGCGGTGCCCGACCTGATGGGCTCCCACCAGCGCGGTGACATCGACGCCGAGGGCGTGCGCACCGTCCAGCTCGCCGTGATCTCGCACTGCGAGCAGATGGGCGACCGGGTCGCCGTCCTGGACGCCCCGCCCGGTCTCTCCGCGCAGCAGGTGCGGGCCTGGCGCAACGACGAGGCGGGCTACGACTCCCGCTACGCCACCCTCTACTACCCGTGGATCCGGGTCTTCGACCCGGCCGCCGGGCGCAACGCCACCGTCCCGCCGAGCGGCCACATCGCCGGCGTGTGGGCGCGCAGCGACGCCGAGCGCGGAGTGCACAAGGCCCCCGCCAACGAGGTGATCCGCGGCGCGGTCGACCTGGAACTGCGTCTGAGCAAGGGCGAGCAGGACCTGCTCAACCCGATCGGGGTGAACTGCGTCCGGGCCTTCCCCGGCCGGGGCATCCGGATCTGGGGCGCCCGCACCCTCTCCTCCGATCCGGCCTGGCGCTACCTGAACGTGCGCCGCCTCTTCAACTACCTGGAGGAGTCCATCCTCCTGGGCACCCAGTGGGTGGTCTTCGAGCCGAACGACGACCGGCTCTGGTCGAGCATCCGGCGCAACGCCACCGCGTTCCTCACCGAGGAGTGGCGGCGCGGCGCACTGTTCGGGCGGACGGCCGCGGAGGCGTTCTACGTCAAGTGCGACCGGGACAACAACCCGCAGGAGTCGATCGACCAGGGCCGCGTGATCTGCGAGATCGGCGTGGCACCGGTCAAGCCGGCCGAGTTCGTGGTGTTCCGGCTGGCGCAGTTCTCCGACAGCACCAGCCTCGTCGACGAGTGACCCGCAGGTCCGGCGGTCCCGGGACAGCCGGGACAGCCGGGACGAGCAGCAAGGAAAGGTGACAGACAGTCATGGCAGAGGGCGATGCTCTTTCCACCCATATCTTCGGCGTCCAGCTCGGCGGCTACCTGGTCGAGTCGATCCAGGAGATCAGCGGCCTGACCGTCGAGGAGGAGGTCGTCGAGGTCCGGCAGGTCAGCAAGGACGGCAAGCAGATCATCCGCAAGCAGCCCGGCGCCCGCCAGGCCGGCGAGGTCACGATCACCCGGGGACTCGACAAGAGCAGCGAGTTCACCCTGTGGATCAAGGAGACCCTGAACAACGGGGCCGTCGACACCGCTCGGCAGAACCTCACCATCGAGATCAAGGACTCCACGGGCGAGACCGTCCGGCGCATCCAGCTGATGAACGGCTGGGCCTCCAAGTGGGAGGGCCCCTCCCTCAAGGCCGGCGAGTCCGCCGCGGCCACCGAGTCCGTGACCATCGTGTTCGAGGAGATCATCGTCGAGTGACATCCTCCCCGCGCTGAAGCACGGGGATTCCGGCCGCGCCTGCGACACGGGGCTTGCGCCCGGTGCGGCCGGCGTTCCGGTGGGTTCCTGTTTCAACGGGCCGCGCCCGGCGTGGGATTGCCACGCCAGGTCCTACCGGCCCTCCGCAGGCGTTTAGCCTGTCCGCCCGCCCGGCGGCCAGGATGTTTCGAGCAGCATTGAGGTCACGATCGTGAGAGGTACCGCACGCACCGCACGTCCACGTGCGGATACTCAACGGTTTGGGTCCGTCCTGGACCCCGCAGGTGGAACACACCTGCGACGTGGGTGCGTACCGGCCGATGATGCCGACGTGCCGTCCGTAGCGGGCGGCTTTCTCCTCGAGCAGCCGTCGGAAGGTGGACCATCCGGCGTCGTGCACGGACTTGGCCAGGCGGGTTCCGGCCAGACCGCGCACGTTCAGGTCTTCCAGGTAGATCGCTTGGTTCTCGCGGATCAGCCCGGTCGTCCGCTTGTGCAGCCAGTCCAGGCGGGTATCGGCCACCCTGGCATGCGCCCTGGCGACCTTGCGCCGGGCCTTCGCCCGGTTCCTCGACCCGTTCGCCTTACGGGACAGCGCCCGCTGCGCGGCTTTGAGCTTCTTCTCCGCCTTCCGCAGGAAACGCGGGTTGTCGATCACCGTGCCGTCGGACATCACCGCGTAGGTGGTCAGCCCGAGGTCGATGCCCACCTCGGTATCCAGCTCGGCGAGATGGTCCGGCTCGATGTCCACCACGAACGAAGCGAAGTACCGGCCGGACGGGTCCAGCACGATCGTCACCGACGACGGATCGGCCGGCAGGGCCCTGGACCACTTGACCCGGACGTCGCCGATCCTGGCAAGATTCAGCTTGCCGTTGCCCCGGATGCGGAAGCCGTTGCGGGAAAACCGCAGCGACTGCCGGCTGTCCTTGCGCGACTTGAACCGCGGCAGGCTCACCGGGCGACCGGCCCGCTTCCCGGACAGGCTGTCGAAGAAGTTCCGGTAGGCCGTGTCCAGGTCACGGATGGACGACTGCAACGCGTCGACCGACACGGACCCCAGCCACGACCTGGCGTCCGTCTTCTTCGCATCGGTGATCACCGACTTGGCCAGAACACCGGTCGGGATCCTCGACCGGTCCGTCTTCCACGCCGCCTTACGCATGGTGAGCGCATCGTTGTACACCACCCGCGCGCACCCGAACGTACGCGCCAGCGACTGCCGCTGACCCACCGTCGGATACATGCGATACGAGTACCTGAGATGCACGAGATCAACCTACCGACAGGCACTGACAATGGCCTGCGACTACCCGCATGGCGGTCCGCCTCGACGGCGAAACGCCGCTCCCTGACCTGCTCCGCAGGCGGTCCGTTTCCTCCCCCGGCCAAAGCCGGGGGTATCCACGGAGGTCCCCGATGAGGCGACGTACGGTGACGGCGGGCAGCCTGGAGGAGATCCTCCAGGCCACGGCGCCCGCCCCGGCCCCGGCACCGCCGACGGCACCCTCCGCCGGCGCTCCGGCGCGGCGCGAGGAGCACGCGCTGCGCACCGAGTTCGAGTTCGAACTGCCGCGCGGGTACGTGGACGAGGCGGGCACCCTGCACCGGCACGGCTCGATGCGCCTGGCCACCGCCCGCGACGAGCTCCGGCCCCAGATCGACCTGCGGGTCAAGGAGAACCCGGCGTACCTGAGCGTGGTGCTGCTCAGCCAGGTCATCACCCGGCTCGGCACCGTCACCGATGTGCACGCCGGGGTCGTGGAGCGGATGTACGCGACCGACGTCGCGTTCCTCCAGGACTTCTACCGGCGCGTCAACAGCGAGGGCCACACCCGCGCGGCGGTCACCTGCCCGCACTGCGAGGGCGGCTTCGAGGTCGACCTCTCCGGTGGGCGCCTGGGGGAATCGTGACGTACGCGCTCCCCCGGCTCAGGGAGGAGATCGCGTACATCGCCTACCACTTCCACTGGCAACGCGACGAGATCCTCGACCTGACCCATGCCGAGCGCCGGCAGTGGGTCACCGAGATCGCTCAGATCAACTCCCGTATGAACGAAGGCGGTTGAGCAAATGGCGTGGCGGGACAGGGTGCGCCGGCGGGGCGCCGTGCCGGACGCCGCGTCCTCGGACGGTGCGGGCACGGCCGCGGGTGCGGGCGCGGCGGGGGCGGTCCAGGCGGCCGCCGCCGGCCCGGGCCCGGGCGTGCCCGCGGACTGGGACGGCGGATGGCGCCGCACCGCGCCGGCCCTCCTGACCGTGTCCCGGGCGCCGATGAGCGTCAGTGACGGACTCTCGTTCCGGGACGGGCTGGCCGCCTGGCGCGATCCGTCCTTCGACACCGGCCTCGCCCACGCCCTGCTGCCGACCGCCCCGACCGGCCTCGTCCGCGGCATCGCCCGCCCCGCCCTCGCGCACCCCACCCACACCGGCGGCGGCCCGCTGCTGCTCAGGGCGCTGCGCCCGTCCGACGCGGACGCCGTGCCGGGGGCGGACGCCGCTCCGGAGGTGGGGGCGGGGGCGCCGCAGCAGGAGGCGCCTCGCGCACCGGGTGCGCAGGCCACCGGGCGGCCACGGCCGGGTGGGTCGGGTGCGCGTGGGTCGGGTTCGCGTGCTTCGGCGAAGGGCGCTCCGGTGTCCGCACAGGCCGCGCCCGCCGTCAGCACCGGCGCCGGCGCCGGCGCCGGACGCTCGCGGGCCGACGAGGCCGGTGCACCCGGCACCCGTGGCCGCCCGCCCGCGCGGTCCGCGGCGGTGCTCGGTCCGGACGCGCTCGGTCCGGACACGCTCGGCACCGACGCCGCTCCCGTCGTCCAGCGAGCCGAAGCGACCGCCGCAGCCCCGGCCGGGACCGGGACCGGCCGTACGTCGGCGCCCGCACGACTCCCGCTGGTCCGCCGCATCGCGGTGGTCCCCGGCGCCCCGGGGGCGGCCCCCGCTGGCCGCCCCGTGCAGCGGACCGCCACCGGAGCCGGGTCCCTGCCCGCCTCCACCGGCCGCCGATCCGACCGGGAGGCACCCGCCGCCACCGGCACCCGTCCCGGCCACTCTGGCGAAGGGGCGTCGGCGGACCGCACCGAAGCGACACCCGCCGTGGTCCGGACACGCCCTGTCGGCCGGTCACTGACCGTCGCCCGGGTACCCGCCGCACCCAGGCGCCGGGTGCCCGCCGTGCGCCCTAGCGTCCCCCCGGCACAGACCGGCGGACCTTCCCCCGACGCACCCGTCCAGCGGGCGGCCGACCACGCGCCTCCTCTCGGCACCCCGCCGACCGAAGTCGCGGCGCCCGCCACATCCTCGGACGTGGCTAGCCCCGGCCCCGCTCCGGCACCGGCACCGGCACCGGCACCGGCCATGCCTGTCGTCCAGCGGCAGGCGGAGACCGTCCTCGACCGGCCCGGCACTCCGGCTCGGGGCGCGGACGCGGCTCCCGTGCAGCGTGCGGCCGACCGTCCTGCCCCGGGCGCTTCGGCGTCCGAACTCCCATCCTCCAGTGGGACCTTGGCGTCGGGGGCTGCCGCCCCCGCGCCAACCGCGCCCACGCTCCGGCACCGGGCGGAGGCCGCAGCCGACACACCTGTGCAACGCGCGGCCGACCACCCCACCCTCGGCGCACCCTCGCCCGAACTCCCCACCACGACAGCGCCCCTGGGGCCGGATCCCGCTACCCCCGCACCACCCATGCCGATCGTCCAGCGGACGACGGAGGCCGCGACCGACACGCCCGTGCAACGCGCGGCCGACCACCCCACCCTCGGCACAGCCTCACCCGAACTCCCCACCACGACAGAGCCCTTGGGAGCAGATCCCGCGCCGCCTCCCGCACCGGGCATGCCGATCGTCCAGCGCCCGACGGAGACCACAACCGCCGCACCGGTGCAACGCGCGGTCCGCCGACCCACTCTCGGTCCGCCACTGGCCGAACTCCCCACCACCGCAGCACCTTTGGGTGACAACGCGACCGTCCGGGCGCGGACCGGCGATTCCCCTTCCGCAGCCGCGCCCCCGGCGCCGGCCCTGCCGGTCGTGCAGCGGCAGGGGGAGGCTCCGGCTGCCGAGGGCGGCCCCGGGCGGACCGCGCGACGTCCGCGCGCCGGGTTGGGGGCCCCGCTGCCCGCGATGCCACCGACCGCCAACCGTCCCGCGGCCCCGTCCACCGTCCAGCGCATGCCCGTGCCCGTGTCCGTGCCAGGAGCGGGACAGCACCCCGCATCACCGGCTCCCGCATCACCGGCTCCCACGCCACCGACCACCGCTTCCCCGACCACCGCGTCCCGGCACGGCGGTCGCGCCGGATTGCCCGCGCCACCCGCAGGGGCCCGGACGAGCGGGCCCGTCCCGCTCGTTCTCGCCGGTCGGGCCGGGACCCCGGGCCGGGCGCCGGCCGCTCCGCACCGCAGTATCCAGTTGCTCGCGGCGCGGCCCCTGGCCGTTGGCAGCGGCCGGGACATGGGGAGCGCGACGGCCCCCGTCACTGCCGCCCGTGCGGTGAGCCACCCCGTGGTCGCGGCACGCTGGGCCGCCCCGCCCTCAACCGCCCCGCACGCCACCGCCGCGCCCTCCACCGTCGCGCCGCAGCACGTGCAGCGAGCGCCCGGCTCCCCCGGCCCGCACCCGGCGTCCGCGTCCGGCCCCGGTCTCCCGTCCGAACCCGTTCGCCCGTCCGACCGCCTTCGTGGACCCGAAGCCCTCCGTACCTCCGGCCCCGGGCGCCCGTCCGGCCCGCTGCCCGTGACCACCTCGCACGCACCACCACTGGTGGTCCGGCCTTCCCCGGCCGAATCCTCGGCGCGGCCCGTGCCCGTGGTGCCGCTGCTGCGGTCCAGGACGCCGGACCCCGGCGGCACGCCGGGAGTCCCCCCGGCGGCGCCCCCGCCCCCGCTCCCCGTGCAACGCGACACCGGCAGCGTCCGCGGCACCGTCCCGACCACCGCCCACCGCCCAGCACACGACCGCCCAGCGCACCACCACCCCGGCCACCGCCACCACGACCGCCCCGCGCACCACCGTTCCGGACCAGCGGGTCACCGCCTCCGACCGAACCGGCGGAAGTCCGCGGGACGCCGGACCACAGGGCGGCGATCTCGACCTGGACGACCTGGCACGCCGCCTGCTCGACCCGGTCGCCCGCCTGCTGCGCGCCGAGCTGCGGCGCGGCCGGGACCGCGCGGGCAGGACCTTCGACGGCCGGCGCTGAGCACCCGCACGAACGAGAAACGGACGACGGACGATGACGGACAACATCTTCGCGACCAGCGTGTTCTTCCGGCTGGCGATCGGCGGCAACGACCTGGGCGCCTTCCACACCTGCTCCGGCATGGGCGCCGAGGTCGAGATGGAGAGCTACGCCGAGGGCGGCAACAACGGCTTCACCTGGCAGCTCCCGGGTCGCGTGACCTGGTCGAACATCACCTTCACCCGGCCGGTCACCGCCGACACGGCGAAGATCGGCCGCTGGCTGGACGAGACGCTGCGGCGGGTCGAACCGAAGGACGGCGAGATCGTGGCCCTGCGGCCCGACCTGAGCCGGATCATCAGCTGGCAGGTCTTCGGGATCGTCCCGGTCCGCTGGCAGGGTCCGTCCTTCGACCCCGCCAACTCCGCGGCCGCGGTGGAGACCCTGGAGATCGCCCACGCGGGACTGGTCCCCGCCTGACCGCCCCACCAGCGCCCCGTCCCACCAGCACCCGCCCCACCACCGCCCCGCCCCACCAGCGCCCCCGTCCGACGACCGCCGCACTCCCGCTCCGGAAGGAAGCCACGCCATGGCCTTCTCGGCACGCGCCAGCCGCGCCAGGGCCCAGCTCACCCTGAAAGAGCCCCCGGCCTCGGTCGGGGCCAAGCCCGGCGGGACGATCGCCCGGCTCGACCTCCAGTTCAACCCCTCGAACCTGCAACTGGGCAAGACCACCGAGTGGCGACGGTCCCCGTCCCGGATGGCGGGGCAGTCGGCGCTGCCCGAGTTCGTGGGCAGCGGCCCGCGCACCCTGAGCCTGGAGGTCTTCCTGGACGCCACCGCCACCCACGACGACTCGGTGGAGCAGGCGGTCGAGAAGCTGATGAAGGCGTGCGTGCCGACCCCGGCCAGCCTCGGCCGCAAGAAGCCGGCGAGCCCCTGGGTGCGCTTCGAGTGGGGCAGCGCGCGGACCACCTCGTTCGACGGGGTGCTGTCGAACCTGTCGGTCTCGTACACGCTCTTCGACGTGGACGGCACGCCGTTGCGGGCGACCTGCTCGCTGTCCATCGAGGAGGCGAGCGTCGAACCGCCCGGCCAGAACCCGACGTCGGGTGCGCGCACCGCGCGCAGCACGCACACCCTGGTGGCAGGCGACAGCCTGGCGATGCTGGCCTGGCGCGAGTACGGAGACGCGACGGCCTGGCGGGTCATCGCGGAGGCGAACGGCATCGACGACCCGATGGCGCTCGCCCCGGGCACCGAGTTGGTGGTGCCGGCCCTGCGGGACGACGACCACGCCCGGGTGACCGGCGACGGGCACGCCTTCGACAACGGACCCGACAGCGGACCCGACAACGGCCTTGACAACGAGCTCGACAACGAACGAAGCAGCGGCAGCGGCGAGGGGGAACGGTGAGCGGGTTCGATTCCGGGGGCAGGTCCTTCGCGGCCGACCCGATCGTGGAGGCCCCCGGCGAGCTGCCGCAGATCTGGGCGGCACAGCTGGTCAGCTGCGTGGTCGACGAGAACGTGAGCCTGCCGGACGCCGCCGTGCTCACCTACCGCGACCCCGACCACGAGTTCCTGCGTTCCACCGGCATCACCATCGGCTCCCCGCTGCGCGTGTCGGTGACGACCGCGAAGGGGCAGGCACGGGAGCGGCTGTTCAACGGGGAGGTCACGGCCCTGGAGATCGACCGGGACGGCACCGGGTCGTTCACCGTCGTCCGCGCCTACTCCAAGGCCCACCGGCTCCAGCGCGGCCGCAAGGTCGTCGCGTACCGGAACATGACGGCCGCGGACATCGTCCGCAAGGTGGCCGCGGGCGCCGGCCTGGCCGTCGGGAGGGTGGAGGCCGCGCCGGTGACGTACCGGCAGCTGTCCCAGGCGAACGTCTCCGACTGGGAGTTCCTGCAGTTCCTCGCGGGCGAGAGCGGTGCGCAGGTGCGCGTCGACGACAAGGGGCTGCTCCAGTTCACCAGGCCCGCGAAGGCGTCCGGGGCGCCCTCCCCCTCGACCTCGGCCGCGCTCGACCCGATGGTCCTGGAGTACGGGCGCAACCTGCTGGCGCTGCGGGCCGCGCTGTCGGCCTCCGACGGCGCCTCGAAGGTGCAGGTGCGCGGCTGGGACGTCGCCACGAAGCGGCCGTTGGTCGCCGAGCAGCCGTCCGTGGTCAGCGAGACCGTGGTGCCGGGGCTCGCTCCCGGGTCGGCCGCCCGGTTCGGGAGGTCGGCCGTGGCCGTCACCGACACCCCCTACCGGACGCAGGCGGAGACGGCGGCGGTCGCCCGCGCGGCGGCGGCCCGGGTGAGCGCCGGCTTCGGCGACCTGGAGGCGGTGGCCGAGGGCAATCCGCTGCTGCGGGCGGGCAGACCGGTGGCGCTGGGCAACGTGGGACCGGCGTTCTCCGGCCGCTACACGGCAACGGCCGTGCAGCACGTGCTGGAGCCGCACGGCGGCTACCGCACCACCGTGTGGGTCGGCGCCGGCCCGGACCGCTCCCTGCCCGGTCTGATGACCGGCGCCGACGCTCCGGGGCGCGGCCCGCGCATCCCCGGTCTGGCGATCGGCGTGGTGACGGACGTGCGCGAGCCGAACGGCTCCGAACGCGGCGCGGTGCGCCTGACGTTCCCCTGGCTGGACGACACGTACGTCACCGACTGGGTGCGCACCGTCCAGTGGGGCGGCAAGGGCGGTGGCGGGGTGGTGAGCCCCGAGGTCAACGACGAGGTGCTGGTCGGGTTCGAGCAGGGCCTGCTGGACAGTCCGTACGTGATCGGCGGGCTCTACAACGGGGTGGACCAGCCCTCGCCGCACGAGGTGCCGCTGGTCGACCGGACCAGCGGCAAGGTCAACCGCCGTTCGGTGGCCTCGCGTTCGGGTCACCGCGTGGAGCTGCTGGACGCGCCGGCGCCGGGCCCCTCCGGGCTGCGGCTGGTGACCGGGGACGAACGGCTGGAGGTCCGGCTGGACGACCGCCGGGACCGGATCGAGCTCACCGTGTACGCGGGACGGAACCGTCCGCTGACCTCCGTC
This sequence comes from Streptomyces sp. NRRL S-495, assembly GCF_000966955.1. Taxonomy (NCBI): domain Bacteria; kingdom Bacillati; phylum Actinomycetota; class Actinomycetes; order Kitasatosporales; family Streptomycetaceae; genus Streptomyces; species Streptomyces sp. NRRL S-495. The sequence continues at coordinate 240 of NZ_JZWY01000659.1, read as the reverse complement.
CTGCTGGACCGGGACGGCATCACCCTCGACGCCCGGCAGGGCACCGTGAAGGTGACCGGCCGGCAGGTGGACATCGACGGCACGGCCGGGGTCAGCATCGGCGGCCGGTCGGTCCGGGTGTCCGGGACGGCGGAGGTCTCCGTCGACGGCGGCCTGCTCGCCGTCCTCAAGGCCCGGCTCATCCGGATCAACTGACCCCGTGTGAGCGTCCCCCGCTCCCCCGCCCCTTCCCCCTCCCCC
>NZ_JZWY01000658.1:0-8268 GCF_000966955.1 Streptomyces sp. NRRL S-495 | reverse complement strand
CCTCCTCACCGGGCGCCCGCCGTTCCGCCTTTTCCCCGCCACCCGCCACCCCGCCACCCCGCCAATTCTGCGAAATCGAGGAATCCGCCATGGAGTTGACGGTCGAGGGCCTCACGGCCGGCTACGGCCCCGGGCGCCCGGTGCTCGGCGGCGTCGACCTCACCGTGCCCGGCGGGCAGGTGGTGGCCGTCGTCGGCCCGAACGGCTGCGGCAAGTCCACCCTGCTGCGCTCGATCGCCCGGCTGCACCGGCCCGACTCCGGCCGGGTGCTGGTCGGCGGCGAGGACATCTGGAAGCTGCGCCCCCGGCAGGCCGCCCACCGGGTCGCGCTGCTGCCGCAGAGCCCGCAGGCGCCGGAGGCGGTCACCGTGGCCGGGCTGGTCCGCTACGGCCGCCACCCGCACCAGGGCCTGTTCCGGCAGTGGTCCGCCGACGACGAGCGGCTCACCGCCGAGGCCCTGCGGGCCACCGGCGTCGAGGAGTTCGCCGACCGCCGGCTCGACCGGCTCTCCGGCGGGCAGCGGCAGCGCTGCTGGCTCGCCATGGTGCTGGCCCAGGACGCGCCCGTGGTCCTGCTCGACGAGCCGACCAGCGCGCTCGACCTCGGCCACGCCGTCGAGGTGCTGGAGCTGGTGCGCGAGGTCGCGGCGGGCGGGCGCACCGTCGTCATGGTGCTGCACGACCTCGCGGCGGCCGCCCGCTACGCCGACCTGGTGGTGGCGATGCGCGGCGGCGAGATGATCGCCTGCGGTCCGCCGCGCGAGGTGGTGGACGCGCCGCTGGTGCGGGCGCTGTACGACGTCGACAGCGATGTGCTGGAGGCGCCCGGGGACGGCGCGCCGGTGATCGTCCCGCGTGCGGGGAGCCGGACGGCGGCCTGACCGGTCCGGTCTTCGGGGGTCCCCCGAACGGACCGGGGGGCGCGGCGGGTTGTCGGGCGGGCGCCGGGCCCGGTGTGGTCTGCTGGACGGGCGTCCGCCGGACGTCCGTGCCGCCGCCGCGCCCGCGCCGCCTCCGGGAGGGTCACCGATGCCCCGCCGTACCGCCGCCCTGCTCGTCGCCATCGCCCTCGGCTCGGCCGCCGCGGCGGGCTGCTCCTCGGCCGCCGCCCCGGACCGTGCCGGCGGGTCGCCCTCGGGGGCGGGTGCTCCGGACCTATCCACGTCGTCGGCCTCTGCTCCGACGACCCCTGCTCCGACGGTTTCTGCGTCGACCGAGGCGCCCACCCCCTCCCCGGCCTCCGCCCCCGCCTCGGTGGCCGTCCGGGGCACCGTCACCGACGGCCTCGAGTCCCCCTGGGGCCTGGCCGTCCTGCCCGGGGGCGACCTGCTGGTCTCCGAGCGCGACAGCGCCGGGATCCTGCGCGTCTCGGCGAAGGACGGCGGCAGGACGGTGGCCGGTACCGTCCCGGGCGTCACCTCCGGCGGCGAGGGCGGTCTGCTCGGCCTCGCCCTCTCGCCCGACTTCGCCACCGACCACCGGGTGTACGCGTACTTCTCCACCGGCTCGGACAACCGGATCGCCCGGCTCGACCTCGACCCCTCCCGGCCCGCCGGATCCCAACTCGGCGCCCCCACCGTCCTGTTCAGCGGGATCCCGCACGGACCCCGGCACAACGGCGGGCGGATCGCGTTCGGCCCGGACGGCTTCCTCTACGTCGGCACCGGCGACGCCAACGACCGCTCGCTCGCCCAGGACCGCGACTCCCTCGGCGGCAAGATCCTCCGTCTCACCCGGGACGGCGACCCCGCGCCCGGCAACCCGTTCCCCGGCTCGCCGGTCTGGTCGCTCGGCCACCGCAACGTCCAGGGGCTGGCCTGGGACCCGCAGGGGCGGCTCTGGGCCTCGGAGTTCGGCCAGGACACCTGGGACGAGCTGAACCTGATCACCCCCGGCGGCAACTACGGCTGGCCCACCGTCGAAGGCACCGCCGGGCGGGCGGGGTTCACCGACCCGGTCGCCCAGTGGCACACCGCCGACGCCTCGCCGAGCGGCATCGCCTTCGCCTCCGGCGCCGTCTGGGTGGCCGCGCTGCGCGGCACCCGGCTCTGGCGGGTCCCGGTGGACGGCGACCGGGCGGCCGGCGCCCCGCAGGAGTTCCTCCGGGGCGAGTACGGCCGGCTGCGCACCGTGGCGGTCGACGGGGACGGCACCCTGCTGCTCGTCACCGACAACACCGACGGCCGGGGCTCGCCGCGGCCGGGCGACGACCGGATTCTGCGACTGGACGTCAACGGCGGGTGACGGAGAGTCGTATTCGGCCACCCGTTCGAGCGGTTTGAACGTGGTTCGACCGGGGATCCGCCACTTCCTACCGTTCAGTACCCCTCCCTGCCCGCCGCGTTGTCAGTGTGTCCCGTTACGTTCCTCCCAACTGACCGACCAGCTGGGAGGAGAGCGGCCGTGGCGTGGGTTGAAACGGGTTCGGGCGGCTATTTCGTCGCCTTCGACGAGGAGGGCAAGGTGGTCTGCCGCAATGCGGCGGGCCGTCAGCTGAAAGCCGTCCCGCCGAAGCTGAACGACGATCCGGTGGTGCTCGGACTCCGGCAGCTCACCGAGTGGCTGGACGCCCACCGGCGCGGCTGCCTGGAGACCGCCGAGCGGTGGATGGTGCGCTCGCTGCCGGTGCCCGCCGCCGTCGTCACCGCCGTCTGGGCGGACGAGGCGTGGCGCGAGGTCCTGCGCGACCTCGTGGTCACGGGGGCCGACGGCGCCGTGGCCGGCTTCCTGCGCGGGGCCGACCCCGAGCGCGGCATCGGCCTGGTCGACCTCGACGGGGACACCGTCCGGCTCACCGGCAGCGAGCTGCGGATACCCCACCCGGTCCTGCTGGACGAGCTGGACGAGCTGCGCGAGTTCGCCGTCGAACTCGGCGTCTCCCAGCAGGTCCAGCAGCTGTACCGGGAGGTCTGGCACCGGCCGGAGGGCGTCACCGGCACCCAGGTCGGCACCTACGCGGGCGGCCGCTACGCCGCGCTGCGCGATCTGCTCGGCCGCTGCACCCGGCTCGGCCACCGGGTCCGCGGCGGGCACGCCGTCCTGCCCGTGGTCGAGGACGGCCGGGCCCTGGAGGCCAGGGTCTGGGTCGGCGACTACTACGAGTACGACGAGTGCGAGACCGGCTCGCTCAGCTGGACCGGCCCGGACGGCAAGGTCCTGCCGCTGGCCGAGGTCGGACCGGTCGCCTGGTCCGAGGGGATGCGGATGGCCGCCGCACTGTACGCAGGCCGCACGATCGAAGGGGAGGAAGCCGCATGAGCACCACCACCGGGTCCGACCGCACCACCACCGGTGCCCCCGGCGGAGCCGACCGCCACCAGCGGCTGCTGGAGTCCGGGGCGATCCTCGCCCCCGGCACCCTGCCCGGCGCCGGCACCCCCGACAGCGCCGCCGACGTCCTCACCGCCCGCGGCTACTCCCACCCCGCGCTCGACGGCCGCCGGATCGTCCGACTGGTGCCCGGCGCGCTCGGCCCCGCCGAGGACCTCGCCGTCGACTTCCTCGGGCTCGTCCCCGCCGAGGAGCCGGTCGAGGTCGGCCAGGTCCGCCAGGAGGCGTTGGGCTTCCCCGCCTGGGCGCTCGTCCACGACCCGGCCAACGGCCACCACGCGCTCGCCCTGGTCAAGGAGATGGAGCGGCTCGCCCGCCAGGCCAAGTCCAAGCCGGGCCACGCCAAGGACGGCTTCGACGAGCTGGCCCGCCGGCTCGGCCGCGCCGTGCCGCACTTCCTGCCCACCTACTGCGAGCAGGTCGGCCGGATCTTCCTCGAGCAGGAGAACCAGACCTACGCGAGCACCTTCTTCGGCCGGGCCCGCGAGGCCGAGCGCACCCACAACCTCCCCGTGGACGAGGAGCGGCTGCGCGCCGTCTTCCTGGAGTTCGCGCTGGCCGGCGCCCTCACCGTCAAGGCGCTGCGCCAGTACGTCAAGGAGCTGAGCGGCCGGCTCGACCCGCTGACCGCCTGGCAGCGGTTCCGCCAGCTGTGCACCGAGCGCTCGGCGGCCGGCATGGCCCCCTACGCCGGGGTCGCCGAGGACGCCCGCACCCTGCTCAAGGCCGCCGGGCTGGATCGGGACGAGCACGAGCGTGCCCTGCTGCTCGAACTGCTCGCCTCGCCCGCCGTCAACCGCGCGCCCGGCACCTTCTGGAAGAGCTGGCACGAGGCCGTCGTCGAGCTCGGCCGGGGCGATGCCGCCGTGCGCGCCCGGCTGCTGGAGCTGATGCCCGATCCGCCGGGCAACGACGACCGCACCCGCCAGGACGCCGCCTGGCTCGCGGTGCTGGCGGAGAGCGGCGCCGAGCGCCTGCTCACCGACCTGCCCACCGACCCGCCCATCGATCTGCCCGCCGGGGCGTCGGCGGCCGAGCCGGCCGCCGCCTGGCTCCAGCGCTGGACCAACCACCTCGGCCGGGGCTGGCGCACCCTCGGCCTCAGCACCGAGACCGTCGCGCTGGCCCACCGGATGCTCGACCGGCTGCGCGCCGAGGCCGTGCCGGTCGACCTCTTCACCGGGGTGCGCCGCAGCGCCACCCAGCTCGAACTCCTCGACCTGCTGCTCACCGAGGGCGTCCCGGTCGCCGACCCGGCCGAGGGCCACAGCTTCGTCCTCCAGGACTGGGTCGGCGCCTCCGACACCGACGGCCGCACCCTCACCGCCCTCGCCGCCGACCCCCGCTTCCGGCCCGCGCTGCGCGCCGCCGTCCCGGCCGTCTGGGACACCGTCGACAGCCGCCGCCTCGCCGCCCGCCCGGTCCTGCGCGAGCTCTTCGTCGAGTGGTCCGACGCCCGCGCCGACGAGCTGACGGCCGCCCGCGGCCTGGAGAGCGCGAACGGCATCCTGCGCGAGCTGAGCACCCACCGCACCGCCATCCGCGACGAGAACCCGGCCGCCGCCCAACGGATCGCCGAACTCGACGTGACCGGGCTGCTCGCCGACGCCCTGCGCGGCGGCATCCTCGACGAACTCGGCTGGCCCGCCCTGGAGGAGGCGCTCGCCCGGCTCGGCATCGAGGCCGGCGACACCCCCGGCGTCGGCAGCGGCCGCAACCTCCCCGAGGGGCTGCTGCTGGAGGAGGCCTGGCCGCACCTGGTGCTCGCCCGCGGTAACCAGGTCGTGGTGGCCGGCCCGCAGGGCATCCTGCTCGAACACACCCTGCGCATCCCCGACAAGCTCGACACCTGGCACCGCCCCCGCTTCCGCTTCGTCGACGGCGAACTCCATCGAGACGCCGACCCTGCCGCTGCCCGGCGGCGGCCGTACCGGCGGCCACCGGCCACTGCACGTCGGCGACACCGTGCTGCCCGCCCAGAGCCGCGTCCTCGGCGACGGCACCGGCCACTGGACGGCCCACCGGCGCTCCGGCAGCGTCGTCCTGGAGGAACTCGACGCCGCCACCGGCACCGCGGGCCGCACCGCCGAGCCGCCCCTGATCGCCGCGAGCGCCGCGGCGGGCCGCCTCGACGTCCACCGCACCTGGCTGCTGCCGTTCCAGCCCGGTCTGGAGGCCACCCCGCTCGGCACCGACGGCACCGTCCTCGGCAGCTGGCTCCGGACGGACGGCAACCGGACCACCACCGTCACCGCCGACGGCACCAGGCTCGTCGTCGACAACACCCGCGGCGGCCGCTCGCTGTACCCGCTCGGCCGGCTCACCCTGCCCGGCGGCGGCCGGCCGGTGCTGCAGGAGGGCCACGGGCGCCACCTGGCCCTCGGCCTGCCCGCCGCGGACTCCCCGGCGGAGGGCACCGTCACCGCCGACCCGGCCGGCTTCACCGCCGACTTCGAACCCGGCCGCCCCGGCGGCCTCGCCGGCGCCGGCACCGCCCTCGTCCTGCCGCTCGGCCACTGGCACGTCCTGCGCCCGCGCGACGAGCAGGGCTCGGCCGAGCTGCGTGCCGTCGGCCACGAGCAGGCCGCCCGGCTCATCGACGCCGCCTGGCCGGCCGACGCCGAGCCCGTCCCCGCCGCCCGGCAGCGCTGGATCACCGTCCAGGGCGTGCGCCGCCCGGTCGTCAGCGGCGACAAGGCCGAGGAGCGGCTGCCGGTCGACGCCGTCGCCGGCGTCCTGCCCGGCATCACCCACCGGCTGCTGCTGGCCGGCGTCACCGGCCTCGCCCGCACCGCCGCCGACCTGCTCGACCGGATCGCCCGCTACCTCCCGCAGCCCGAGGACGACGGCCGCACCACCGGCGGCTCCGGCGCCGCCGAGTTCACCTACCGGCCCGAGCACGGCACCGACTACGAGCTCAGCCAGGCCGTCGCCCTGCTGCTGCCCGGCGTCGGCGGCTACGGCCGCTCCTGGGACCGCAGCGCCAACTACCGCGTCCTCAACAACCTCAGGGCCGTCACCGCCGTCCTCGCCGAGCCCCCCGCGGCCGAGGGCGAAGGCTGGAGCACCCCGCACCGGATCGCGCTGCACGGCGACGACGACCACCAGGGCTGGCTGCAGACGCTCGGCCGGCTCGGCACCCTCGCCTACGCGGCCGCCGCCCCGCTCACCTCCGCCGAGCAGCGCGACTCGCTCGCCCTGCTGCTCACCGAGCTCACCGCCGGGCCGCTCGCCGACCGGGGCGCCACCCTGCGCGAGATCGTCCTCACCGAGCCGCTGACCGACCCCAACGCCAAGGAGGGCAAGCACGAGCGGCGGGCCGGCCAGGTCTGGCGGCACGGCGACCGCACCGTCGTGGTCCTCGCCTGCAGCCACCACCGCGAGGACAAGGCGCACTGGCTCGCCGTCGACCACGACCCGAGCGGAGTCTTCGGCGCGGTCGCCCACTTCGGCACCGCCGAGGAGCGCGGCACCGAGGAGACCGTCGACGCGGCGTGGGTGGCCCGCTTCACCGCCCTGCTCCGCGAGCACGGCGCGATGACCCACCGCGCCGACCGCGCCGCCGACTTCGGCGCGCGCACCGGTATCGGCGCCGTCCGCTCCACGCTGCTGTTCAGCCCCACCGAGGCGCTGATCCACTGGTACGGCGCGCCGCTGCCCCCCGAGGCGCTCAAGGAGTACGGCCTCAAGTCCGGCGAGGCCAAGGCCGCCCGCGACTGGCTGCGCGGGTGCGAACGCGACGCCCTCGGCGAGGTCTGGTCCGCCCTGCTGCCCGCCGACCCGGAGGAACTCTGGAGCACCGGCCCGGACAGCGCCGCCGGCGCCGCGCACTGGACGGCCCGCCTCGGCCGGCTGGTCACCCTGCCCGAGGCCGAGCAGGCCACCGTCAGCGGCACCAGCATCCAGAAGGTCGAGGAGATCCTCAACTACGCGACCACCCCGTGGCTGAGCCGCACCACCCGCCAACGGGTGCGCCCCCTGGGGGAGGCGGCCACACCCGTCCTCCAGGCCGACGACCCGCAGGCCCTGCCCGACCAGAACACCCTGTCCCAGGCCGCCGACGCGATCGCCTGGCTCGCCTACCGGCTGCCCTGGAACAGTCCGCTGCGCGACTCGCTCGCACCCGCCGTCCGGGCCCTGCACACCCGCCTGGCCGACCCGGAACTGCTGCTCTCCTACGAGCTGCGCCGCAACGGCAAGGGCGAGCCGCTGGCCGCCGTGCTGCGCGCCCGCTTCGGCCTGCCCGCCGAGGGCGGCGCCGACGCCGACGGGCTGGTCCGCTGCGGCGGGGCCCTGGTGCTCTCGCCCACCCAGGACGAGGCGGAGCAGATCTGGTGGCGCCCGGCCGGCCTGGACGGGGCGCAGGACCAGGCGCTGGACCAGCTGGCCGGCCTGGGCGACAGCTACTGGCTGTCCCGTCAGCGGACGGTGCTCACGGCGCTCCTGAGCGGGGAGCTGGACCGACTGGTCGTCCTGCCGGAGCTCCCCGACGCTGCCGGTGTTCCCGTCGAAGGGGCCGAGGTCTGGGCCCAGCACCCGCTGCTCACGGTGCCCGAGCTGGTCACCGAGGTCGCCAAGACCCACGAGCTCGGCGAGGACGCCGCCGTCCTCTACCTCCAGCTGCTCGCCCTGCCCGACCCGACCGACCGCCAGGTCGCGCGCTGGACGGGCTGGAAGCCGGCCCGGCTGAAGAAGGCGCGCGCCGAACTCCTCGGCTCCGGCCTGGTCATGGAGGCCAAGCGGGCCCGCGCCGGGCGCACCCTCTTCCTCCCCGGCGGCTGGCAGGAGGCCAAGGCTCCCGGCCTGCCCGTCGAGACCTGGAAGGCCGCCCTCTACGATCTCCCCACCCACCACGACGTGCTGCCCCGGTGCGCCGTCCCGGAGCTGTTCGCCCGGGCCTGGCAGCGCGTCACCGACGGGGACGCCCCCGGCTTCGAA
>NZ_JZWY01000657.1:0-13592 GCF_000966955.1 Streptomyces sp. NRRL S-495 | reverse complement strand
CCACCAGTACCGGTACGGCGGCCCGGCAGGTCGTCCCGCCGGAGGAGCGGTTCGCCGCCGAACTGGAGTTCCTCGAGGCGCACGACTCCGGCCCGCGCCCGCCCGGCTGGCGGCTCACCCCGCGCGCCGTCGTCACCTTCGTGATGGGCAGCGGCGGCGAGAAGCTCAAGGCCGGGCGCAAGAGCCTGGCGATCGAGCAGAAGTTCGTGGGCGAGCGGGCCCTCGTCGAACGCTGCGTCGTCACCCTCGCCGGGGAGCGCGGCCTGCTGCTCGTCGGCGAGCCCGGCACCGCCAAGTCGATGCTCTCCGAGCTCCTCGCCGCCGCCGTCTGCGGCACCAGCGCGCTCACCGTCCAGGGCACCGCCGGCACCACCGAGGACCAGCTCAAGTACGGCTGGAACTACGCCCTGCTGCTCGCCAAGGGCCCCAGCCGCGAGGCCCTGGTGCCCTCCCCGGTGCTCAGCGCGATGACCACCGGCGCGGTGGCCCGGGTCGAGGAGGTCACCCGCTGCCTCCCGGAGGTCCAGGACGCCCTGGTCTCGCTGCTCTCCGAGCGGCGGATCGCCGTCCCCGAGCTGGCCGGCACCCCGGACGGCCAGCTGCACGCCGCCCCCGGCTTCACCCTGATCGCCACCGCCAACCTGCGCGACAAGGGCGTCAGCGAGATGTCCGCCGCGCTCAAGCGCCGGTTCAACTTCGAGACGGTCGGGCCGATCGGCAGCCTGGCGGCCGAGGTCGAGCTGGTCCGCCGCCAGTCCACCGCCGCCGTCGCCCGGGCCGGGGCCGCCTTCGCGGTCGACGACGCGGTGCTGGAGGCTCTGGTCACGGCCTTCCGCGACCTGCGGACCGGCCGCTCCACCGAGGGCTGGGACGTCGAACGCCCGTCCACCGTGATGAGCACCGCCGAAGCGGTCTCGGTGGCCACCGCGCTCGGGGTCGGCGCCGCGTACCTGCCCGACGGCGGCGACCTGCTCGGCCGGCTCCCCGGCCAGCTGATCGGCGTCGTCCGCAAGGACGACCCGGCCGACGCCGCCCGGCTGCTCGGCTACTGGGACGGCCCGGTCCGCCGCCGCGCCGAACAGGGCGCCGCCACCTGGCGCACCCTGTGGGAGCTGCGCTCGGCCCTGGAGCACTAGGCCGTCCGGCCGGCCCGCCGTCACCAGGGCGGCGGGCCGGCCCCCGGCCCCGCACATCCCCCTCCACCCTTCCCCCTCCCCGACCTTCCACCGAGAGGTGAACACATGAGCAGCGCGGTGCCGCCCGGCGGGGCGGACCTCGGCCACGACGACCCGCGAGGGACGGTCGCGACCGAGGCGGCCCGACTGGCCGCCTCCGGCCTCGACGCACCCGGGCCCTTCCTGATCGGGGTGCGTCACCACGCCCCTTCGCTCAGCGTCGTCGTGCCCGCGCTGCTGGACGCCGCCCGGCCCGATGTCCTGCTGGTCGAACTGCCCACCGAGTTCCAGCCCTGGCTGGACCTGCTCGCGGACGAGGCCACCCGGGCCCCGGTCGCCCTCGCCGCCGCACCCGCCGCCGACCGTCCGGACGACGCGGCCGAGGGCGGTGGGCTCGCCTTCTACCCGTTCGCCGACTTCTCGCCCGAACTCGCCGCCCTGCGCTGGGCCCGGCGGCACGGCGTCGAGGCGGTCGCCTGCGACCTGCCCCTCGCCGTCCGCGACCGGTACGCCGGCCGGGATGCCGATCGGGACCGCACCGGCCCCGGCGACCCCCGGCCCGGCGTCGCCGACGCCCTCCGCCGCCGCCTCACCGGCCGCGAGGACGACGAGGACCTCTGGGACCGCCTGGTCGAGACCGCCGCCCCCGGCTCCACCCCGGAGGCCGTCCGCCGTGCCGCGCTGCTGGTCGGCTGGGCGCTGCGCCGCGACGCCCGGGACGGCACCGGCATCGACCCGTACGACCTGCGGCGCGAGGCCTGGATGCGGGCGCGCATCCGGGAGGCGGCCGAGGGCGGCCGCCGCGTGGCCGCCGTCGTCGGAGCCTTCCACGCGCCCGCGCTCCTCCCGGCCGGGGCGGACGTCGCCGAGGCACCCGGGCCCGACCCCGACCTCGCCCCCGACCGGGTGCCGGACGGCCGCCACGTCGTCTCCCTGATCCCCTACACCTACCCGCTGCTCGACGCCCGCTCCGGCTACCCGGCCGGCATCCGCGACCCCGAGTGGCAGCACACCGTGCTCGACGCCGCCGGGGACCAGGACCGGCTGGCCGAGGCGCTGGTCACCACCGCCGTGCGGATCTGCGAGGCCCTGCGCGGCCAGGACCACCCCTCCGGCCCGGCCGACGCCCGCGAGATCGTCCGCCTCGCCGGCGACCTCGCCCGGCTGCGCGGACTGGCGGCCCCCGGCCGGGGCGAACTGGTCGAGGCCGTGCAGACCGCCCTCGCCCAGGGCGAACCGCTCGGCCGGGGCCGGGCGGTGGCCCGCGCGCTGGAACGGGTCCTGGTCGGCACCCGCACCGGCGCGCCCACCCCGGCCGCCCCGCGCAGCGGCCTCGCCCCCGCCGTCGAGCGACTCCTCGCCGAGCTGGGCCTGCCCGGCCCCGGCGACACTGCCGAGCCCACCCCGCGCGAGCTGCGCCTCGACCCGCTCCGGTCGACCCTCGACCGCCGCCGCGAACTCCTGCTCCACCGGCTGACCGCCTGCGGCGTCCCCTACGCCGAACCGGTCGAGTCCACCGGCGCGGGCGGCACCGAGACCCTCACCACCCGCTGGCGGGTCCGCTGGACCCCGACCGTCGCCGCGATGCTCACCGTCGCCGGCACCCAGGGCGTCACCCCGGCCCAGGCCGCCGAGGGAGCCCTGCGCGAGCGGCTGCGCCGGGAGCGGCAGGCCGACGGCCCGACCGCCCGCGAGGTCCTCCAGGGCCTCGCCGAGGCCGACGCCTGCGGCCTCCCGGCCCTCACCGGCACCCGCCTCGACCAGCTCACGGCCGTGCTCCCGGAGAGCGGCACCCTGCCCGAACTCCTCGACGCCCTCGCCCTCCTCGACCGTCTCACCGCCACCCGTCGCCCGACCCCGGGCCCGGCTCCTGCCTCGACCACGGCCTCCGCCGCCCCGGCCACCGGCCCCGAGGCGGAGGCGTTGTTCCTGGCCGAAGTGGCCGCCGCCGCCGAGGTGGTGACGGTCGCGGCGGTGCGGCAGTTGGAGGGGCTGGGCGGATCGGACGAGGCCGACGACGCCAGGGCGCTGGTCGAGCTGGCCCGGCGGGCCGATCTCTCCGGCGGTCTGTGGCTGCGCCACGCACTGGCCGAACTCGCCGACCGGGGGAGCCCCCTGGTGCGCGGTGCGGCCGGTGCGGTGCGGGTGCTGCTCCGGCAGGAGGTCCCGGCGGTGTTCGGCGACCGGGCCGCCTCCTGGGTCGACGGCGCCACCGGCCCCGACGCCCGGCATGCCCTGGGCCGGTCGCTGGTCGGTCTGCTGACGGCCGCCGAAGGGCTGTTCTCCACCGCCCCCGAGGTGCTCGAACCACTGCTGGAGCGGATCGCCACCCTCCCGGACAACGCCTTCCTGGACCGTCTGCCCGCCCTGCGCGGGGGGTTCGACACGCTCAGCCCGGCGGCCCGGGAGCGGCTGCTGACGCTCGTCGAGGAGCGCCTGGGGGCCCGACTGGACGCGCTTCCGGAGGAGGTGCCGCCAGCCCTGCTCGCCGACTGGTCCCGCGCCGACCTCGCGGCCCGTTCCGCGCTCGCCCGCCGGGGGCTGCTCCCACCGAGCCTCCCGACACCCACCGACGCGACATCCACCGACGCGACACCCACCGACGCGACACCCACCGACAAGGCACCCGTCCCCGAGCCCGTCCCCGAGCCTGTGCCCGTGCCGTCCGCCGCCCACGCCCTCGGCGCGGCCGAGCGCTGGCGGCTGCTCCTCGGCCGCCCGGGCAGCGGCCGCCCCGGCGGCCGTGCCTCGCGGCTCGCGTCCGCGCTCGACGAGCTCTACGGCACGGGGCACGGCGAGGGCTCCGGCCCCGGCCTCGACGGCCGGGGCGGGGCGGGCGGCAACCGGGGCGGCCGCGAGGCGCCGTACCCGGGCGTGCGCGAGTGGTCCGAGGAGCTGACCGCCCTGTTCGGGCCCGGCATCCGGGAGGAGGTGCTGGCGGCGGCCGTGGCCCAGGGGCGCGGCGACGCCCTGGAGGCGATCGACCCGGGTGCCGTCCGGCCGTCGGTCGACCTGTTGCGCACCGTCCTGGAGCACGCGGGCGGCCTGCCCGAGGCCCGGTTGGCCGGACTGCGGCCGCTGGTCCGGCGCCTGGTCGACGAGTTGAGCCGGGAGTTGGCGACCAGGCTGCGCCCCGCCCTCACCGGGATCAGCGTGCCGCGTCCGAGCCGGCGCCCCGGTGGCGGCCTGGATCTGCACCGCACCATCCGCGCCAACCTGGCGACCGCCCGGCCCGCCGCCCCCTCGATCGGCAGCGGCACCGACATCGGTACCGAGCCGGGCCGCATGGTGATCGTGCCGGAGCGCCCGGTGTTCCGGACCAGGGCCAAGCAGGCGTCCGACTGGCGGCTGATCCTGGTCGTGGACGTCTCCGGCTCGATGGAGTCGTCCACGGTCTGGGCGGCACTGACCGCGTCGATCCTGGCCGGGGTGCCCTCGTTGAGCACGCACTTCGTCGCCTTCTCGACCGAGGTGGTCGACCTGACCGACCGGGTGACGGGGTGGTCGACCTGACCGACCGGGTGACGGATCCGCTCGGTCTGCTCCTGGAGGTCCGGATCGGCGGCGGCACCCACATCGCCGCCGGGCTCAAGTACGCGCGGGAGCTGGTGACGGTGCCGTCCCGCACACTGATCGCGGTGGTCAGCGACTTCGAGGAGGGCGGCCCGGTGGGCGGGCTGCTCGCGCAGACCCGGGCGCTGGTCGACTCCGGGTGCCATCTGCTGGGTTGCGCCGCACTGGACGACACCGGCACGGCCCGGTACTCGAAGGCGATCGCGAGCCGGCTGGTCGCGGCCGGGATGCCGGTGGCGGCGCTCAGCCCGCTCGAACTGGCCCGCTGGGTGGGGGAGAAGGTCCGATGACGGAAGCGGTGCAGGACGTGACGGGGACGAGGGTGCAGTGGCCTGCGGTGCGACCGGAGGTGGTCGCCGAGGTGGTGGCCGGACTGTCGGCGCGCCTCCAGAAGCGCCTGGACGGGGCCGCCGCCAAACTGGCCGAGCGGCCGGTGGAACGGACGGGCGAGGACTGGCGGATCGCCGTGGACGAGGAGACGGAGCTCGTTCTGCACGCGCCGGGCGGGGTGGTGGCCACCTCGGGTGATGTGCGCTGCGGTTGCCTGCTGGCGCCCGCCTGCGTGCACCGGGCGGCGGCGGTCACGGTCTGCCCGCTGGCCGACGGCGAGTTGCCGGCAGCTCAGGCCGAACCGGCTTCGGCCGACAGCGAGCCCCCGACCTCCGCCCCGGCTCCTCTCGCCGAAGGTCCGCAGGACGACGCTCCGGCCGCCGGAACGCTCGGCGCCGCCGAACGCGCCGCCGTCGACCAGCTGCACCGGGTGGCCTCCGCCGCACTCGCGGCGGGCGTGGGCGGTACGGGCGCGGTGCTCCAGGCGGAGCTGTTGCGGGCGGCCCACCGGGCCCGGCTGGCCGGGCTGCACCGGTCGGCGGCCGCGGCGGTGGCGGTGGTCACCCGGGTCCGGGCGGCCCGGTCGGGCGAGCCGGACCACCGGCTCGCCGACCTGGTGGCGGGCCTGCGCGAGCTGCTCGGGCTCAGCACGGCCCTGTCGGCCGCGGCGGCGGCGGACACCGCCGGTCCGGGCGTCGCCGCCCTGCGGGGGACGGCCCGCCAGGTGTACGCGCCTGCGGGAGGGTTGCGGCTGTACGGACTGTTCTCCGAGCCGGTGCTGACGGCCACCCACGCGGGGGTGCTCACCTGGGCGGTCGACGCGGGCGGCGGCCTGCACACGATGGCCGAGATCATGCCGCACACCGACGCCGCCGCGGCGGCGCCGCAGGCGGTCGGCGCCGGCAACCGGGCGGTCCGGCTGGGCGACGCGATGCTCAGCCACCGCGAGTTCACCCGGGCCGGGCTGGCGGTGCAGGGCGCGACCAGGTCGGCGGCCGGGCGGCTCGGGGCGGGCGCCTCGGTCCGGGCGGTGCGCGCGGCGGGGGCGGCCTGGACGGCCGAGCCGGCGGCCCGGCTCTGGGCCGAGCCGCCGGCCGCCCAGGTGGCGCGGGCGCTCGACGCGGCCGCACTGCCCCCGGAGGTCCGGCCGCCCGGGGGTGAACTCCTGTTCCTGGACGTGACACTGCTCGGGGCGGTCCCGTACGGGCCGGGCGGGGAGCCGAGCTTGCTGGCGGACTGCGGGGGAGTGGTGGTGGCGCTGCGCGCCGCGCACGACCACCCGGGGCTCGCCCACCGGGGCAACCTCGCACTGCTCGCGACCGCCCCGGGCCTGCGACTGCGGGTGATCGGCCGCCTGGAGCGCTCGGCCCGCCCCGAGCTGCGCCTGCTGGCCGTCGGCGAACCCCCGTCCACCCGACCCGCGGAGGCCCCAACCCCGGAGGCCCCAACCCCGGAGCCCCGAACCCCGGAGGCCCGAACCCCGGAGCCCCGGCCTCAGGACGTCCGGCACCCGTCCCTCGCCCTGCCCGCCGATCGCGCCGGTCGGGTCAATCTCGGCCTGGAGCGGCTCCAGACGGCGGACCTGACCCTCCCGCCCCGGGACGCGGCTCCACCGCTCACGGCCCTGCCCGCGGGGCCGCTCCCGCCGACCGCGCCGGTGCACCTGCTGTCCCGCCGGGTGGAGCAGACGGTGACCGGCGGCCGGGCGGTGCTGGCGCTGGGGACCGGGGCGGCGCGCGGCGACCGGGCCCGGTTGCGGTCGGCGGGGCTGGCCACCGGTGCATCGCTGCTGGAGGGCCTGCTCGGGGCGGCGGTGGACCAGCGGCGCGACGTCTTCGGCCGGGTGGTCGCGGACGACCACGAAGCCTTCGCGGCCGCCTGGTTGGCGGCGGCCTGGTACGAGGAGGAGTTGGCCTCGGCACTCTGCGCGACCGCCTGGTACGAGGAGGCTCCCGGCAATCAGCTATAAGGAGAACTATTTGCACAAGCAGATATGCCGCGCCAAATGGCATACTTGAACGAAGCGGAACGTTCGAACGGCCGGGGGCCTGCCGGAGGGGGCCGGCCGCCAGGGGCAGGACCCCGCAGGACCGTACGAGCACATGACCCGAGCAGGGAGACGCGAGCCATGGGGATCCAGGACGATGCCGCCGAGATCCGCGCCAGCGGCTGGCGCACGCTCGCCGCGCTGCACGGGCTGATCGATTCGGCCCTGGAGAAGGCCCTGCAGGCCGAGTACCGCCTCTCCGTGGTCGAGTACACGGTCCTGGAGGCGCTGTCGCGGCAGGACGGCTGGCACATGCGGATGCAGCAGCTGGCCCGCGCGGCGGCGCTGAGCAGCAGCGCCACCACCCGGCTGGTGAGCCGGCTGGAGGAGCGCGGGCTGCTCGGCCGCTACCTGTGTGCGGACGACCGGCGCGGCATCTACACCGAGCTGACCGCGCAGGGCCGCGAACTGCTGCGGGCGGCGCGGCCGTTGCACGACGCGACCCTGGAGGCGACGCTCACCGGGGCCGCCGACCTCCCCGAACTGGCGCCGCTGGTGCGCGCGCTCCACGACCTGGAACCGGCTCCCGCCTCCCCGGCCGGCTCCTGAGCACGGCCCGCCCGGACATCAGGCCGCCCCGCCGGCCGGTGCTCAGCGCCGCGAGCTGAGCGCGTCCTCGTGGACCCGGTCGAGCAGGGCGAGCAGCAGTTCCTTGCTGGACGCGCGCTCCCGGACGTCGCAGAGCACGACCGGCACACCCGGGTCGAGGTCGAGCGCGCGCCGGACGTCGTCGGGGGTGCAGTCGCGGCGCCCGTGGAAGCAGTTGACGCCGATGGCGAACGGGATGCCACGCTGCTCGAAGAAGTCGACGGCGGCGAAGCTGGACTCCAGTCGGCGGGTGTCGGCCAGCACGATCGCGCCGAGCGCGCCGAGGGCCAGGTCGTCCCACATGAACCAGAACCGGAACTGCCCCGGGGTGCCGAACAGGTAGAGCACCAGGTCCTGCCGGACGGTGATCCGGCCGAAGTCCATCGCGACGGTGGTCGTCGACTTGCCCTGGACGCCGTCGAGGCTGTCGACCCCGATGCTGGCCCGGGTCATCCGTTCCTCGGTCTGGAGCGGTTCGATCTCACTGACCGAGCCGACCATGGTGGTCTTGCCGACGCCGAAGCCGCCGGCCACGAGGATCTTGACCGCGCCCGGCACCAGGCTCTGGGTCGTCACGTCTGGTCTCCTGGAAGGGAACTGAGCGGAAGAGCGAAAGGTCGGAAGAGCTGCGAAGCGCAAGAGCTGTGAAGCGGAGGGGCGGAGGGGCGGCGGAACAGGCCCGGCCCGATCGGGCCCGACCCGGTCAGAGCCGCCGGACACCCTCGATCACGGCCCGGATCAACGCGATGTCCGGTGCCTCGGCGAGCTGGACGGGTGCCCGGGTGAGGATCATCCTGGCCTCGGCGAGGTCGTCCAGTAATACCTTGACCACGCTCACCGGGAGGTCCATGGTCGCCGCGATCTCGGCCACCGCCAGCGGGCGTTCGCGGCAGAGGTCGAGGATCGCGGCCGGTTCGGGCGTCAGCCGGCTGGTGTCCGTGCGCGGGTCGGCGGTGACCACCAGGGTGATCAGCGCGAATCCGTCACGGACCGGTCCGGTGCGCCCGTTGGTGATGGCGTAAGGGCGGACCAGATGGCCCGCGTCCTTGTCGAAGAACCAGGCCTCGTCGGCGTCGACGGTCACGCACCGCCACCCACGCCCGGCTGGCCGGCGTCGCTGCGCGGCGCCGCGGTGAGGTACTGGCCGACCTGCTTCACCAGCATGTTGATCTCGTAGGCCATCAGCCCGGCGTCGACCGCCTCACTGGTGAGCACGGCGAGCCGGGCGCCCTGGCCGGCGGTCGTGACGAACAGGAACAGCTGGTCCATCTCGATCACGGTCTGCCGGACCCGCCCGCCGTTGAACCGGTGGCCGGCGCCGCGGGCGAGGCTCTGCAGACCGGAGGCCACGGCCGACAGGTGCTCGGCATCGGCCCGGTCCAGGCCCTGGGAGAGCCCGATCAGCAGGCCGTCCTCGGAGAGGACGATGGCGTGCCGGGTCTCCGGGACCCGCGCCACCAGCTGGTCCAGCAGCCAGTTGAGGTCGCGCTGGGTATCGGTGTACTGCGTCATCACTGCTGTTCCTTAGCTGCGGAAGGTGCGGCCGGGGCAGCGGGCGCGGCCGGCGCGTCCGCGTCGGGTGTCGCCGCACGGGCGGTGCGGGTGCCGCGCTGGATGGCGGCCATGGTGGCCCGCGAGCGCTGCGGCGAGGGGTCGTCCGCGGACGGTCCGAAGGAGCCGTTCCCCCCGGTCCCGCCGACGCCGTCGGCCCCGTCGGGAGCCGCCGGGCCGGTGCGGGCGTACGGGGCGGGGGCGGGAGCGCCGGGCCGTCCGTACGCGCCGGGGTGGCCGAATGCCGTGCCCGGCGCGTTGGCCTCGCGCAACTGCTCGGCGAGGCTGGCGTTGCGGACCCGCTGCGGCAGCACGCGCGGGGTGCGCAGCTCGCCGTCGGGGCCGTGCTCCGGCGTGGTCTCCTCGGCGCGCTGGTGCGTGGGCGCCGTTGCCGCCGCCGAGGCCGCTGCGGCCGCTGCGGCCGCCGTCGCCGCTGCGAGCGCCGCGAACGCGGCCGTCGGCCCGTCGCTGCCGTCCGCCGCCGACTCCCCGGCCCCGGCCACTACCGCCGCCCCGTCGTCCGGGCCGGGATCGTCCTCCGGCTCGCCGTACGGCCGGGGCATGGCCGGTCGGGCCACCACCACGGCGCCCGGCAGACCGGGGATCGACGAGCCCACCGACAGGCCGGCGTTGACCGTCGGGTCGTCCTCGTCGCGGGTGCCGCCCTGGGGGTAGCGCGCGAGCAGTTCGCCGATCACCACGCTGCCGTCGAACCGGTCCGCGGTACCGCCGAGCACTCCGGTCGGGTCGTCACCGTACGGAACCGGGTCCGCGACGGGGGCCGGAGCCTGAGCCTGAACCGGAGCGAACGCCGGAGCCGGGGCCGCACCGAGGGCCGGGAGACCCTCCGTCACGGCGGCCTCGGTCCCACCGGCCACCGAATGCCCGGCCACCGAATGCCCGACGCCCGAAGCCTGCCCGAACTCCTGCCCCTGCCCGAAGTCCTCTCCCTGCCCGTACTCCTGCCCCTGCCCCGCCCCCGGCCGGGTGCCCAGCAGCCCGCCCAGGACCCCGGCGAGCGCGCCGGACAGCTCCTGGTCGATCTCGCCGAGCTCCGCGTCCGCGTCCGCCCCGCCGCCCGGCGGCAGGTCGGGCACGGGCGTCCGGGTGACCCGGGCGCCGGACGGCAGGCCGGGGAGGGCGGCCGGCTGCCCGGCCTGCTCCAGCAGCAGCGCGGGCACCAGCACCACGGCCCTGGTCCCGCCGTACGGCGAGGGCCGCAGGGTGACCTGGATGTCGTGCCGCGCGGCGAGCCGCGCGACCACGAACAGGCCGAGCCGCAGGTCGTCGCCGAGCGCGGAGACGTCCAGCTCGGGCGGGTTGGCCAGGTAGTCGTTGAGCCGCTCGTACTCGTCCTCGGCCATGCCGAGGCCGCGGTCCTCGACCTCCACCGCCAGGCCCTTGGGCACTTCCTGCGCGGAGACCTGCACCTGGGTGTAGGGCGGGGAGAAGGTGGTGCCGTTCTCGATCAGTTCGGCGACGAGGTGGATCACGTCGGCCACGGCCTGGCCGCTGAGGGACGCCCGGGGCACGCCCTGGACGACGACGCGCGAGTAGTTCTCGGTCTCGGAGACGGCGCTGCGCAGCACGTTGACCATCGGGACGGCGTTGCGCCAGCGCCGGGCGGGCAGGGCGCCGCCCAGGATGACCAGGTTTGACCAGGTTCTCGGCGTTGCGCCGCATCCGGGTGGCGAGGTGGTCGACCGCGAACAGTTCGCGCAGCAGCTCGGGTTCCTCGTGCTCGCGCTCCAGCGCGTCGAGCATGCTGATCTGGCGGTGGATCAGGATCTGGGTGCGCCGGGCGATGTTGAGGAAGACCTTCTTCGTCCCCTCGCGGCCCTGGGCCTGGTGGACGATCGCGGCGACCGCGGCCTGCCGGACGGCGGCGAGGCCGTCGGCGGTCTGCTGGACCTCGTCGCCGATCCGCCGGGAGGGCGTCCAGGCGGGCGGGGTCGGGACCGACTCGCCGGCCTGGAGCCGGCCGACGACCTGCGGGATCTCCTGCTGGGCGAGGGACAGGGTCTCGGCGTGGAGGTCGGCGAGCCGGCCCGGGAGGGTGCGCGCGGCGCGCAGGCCGCGGACCAGGCTCCAGAGGAGGACGACGGCGACCACGGCGGTGCCGCCGTAGAGGGCGGTGTGTTCCCCGGCGTCGCGCAGCAGGTAGGCGGCGTAGCCCCAGGCGGCGGCGAGGCCGAGGCAGGGGACCACCGCGAGGGCGAGGAGCGAGCTGCGGAGGGAGCCGGACCGGCCGGCGCGGTGGCCCGTCCGGGGGGCCGATATGCCTGGCATCTGATTCCTTGTAGCAGGGCCGAACGGCGGTTGTCCGTGTGCGGTCCGACCGCGGTCGCGGGGCGCCACGGCCGGCGGTGCCCGGAGGGTTGCCGGATCCGGTGACGCCTTGTCACCGTCCGGACGGATGCTGCACGGCCGCCGACTGCAGGCACGCTACCAGCCTCAGGTGCCCTCTGGGCAACATCAACTGACGATATGTGAACGGGTGATGACAGGGCGGCCGGGGCGTTCGGGGTCGGTCCCGGGGGTCGTTCCGGCAGGTCGGAGGAGGTGCGGGGAGGGCCTGACGGCTTTCCGGAGGCCGGGGTTCGGTCGCCGGAAAGCCGTCAGGGACGTGTCAAGAGCACCCGTGGGGAGGTCCCGGCGCTGCCCGGCTCAGCCCGCCAGCGGCATCCGCAGCACGGCCGCCGTCGCGCCCTGCGCCTGCGCCTCCATCCCGTCCTCGCGCTCGGCCAGCTCGGTCCACGCCCAACTGGCGAGATGGGCGAGCTCGGCCGACCACTGCTTCCCGTAGGTGCCCGAGGCCACCTGGCCGAGCCGCAGCCGCTGGACGTCCGAGGTGCCGGCCGGCGGGTAGACGTGGGTGGCGTCGCGCAGATAGCGCTCGATGTGGAAATCGGCGTGCAGGCCGCGGGCGGCGTGGATCTCCATCGCGTTGCGCGCCGAGTCCAGCGCGTACTCGGTGTTGATCAGCTTGGCGTTCATCAGTTCGGCGTCGCACGGCCGGCCGTGGTCCAGCTGGTGCGAGGCGTGGTACGCGGCGAGCTTGGCGGTCATCAGCCGGGACTGCATCTCGCCCAGCTTCAACGCGATGTTGGGCAGTTGGGACAGCGGCTTGCCGTACATGATGCGCTCCTCGGCGAACCGCGCGGTGTCCTCGACGATCGCCCGGTGGATGCCGAGCGCGACCGCCGCCAGGTTCAGCCGCCCGTAGAGGGTCGAGGACGAGTAGGCCACGTCCAGGCCCTGGCTCTCCAGGCCGAGCCGGTTGGCGACCGGGATCCGGCAGTCCTCGAAGACGAGTTCGCCGAAGCTGAAGCCGTGCAGACCGCTCTGCGAGCCCAGCTCGCCGGTCCGGAAGCCCGGGCGGTCGCTCTCCACCAGGAACGCGGACAACCCCTTGCTGCCCTCGCCGGTGCGGAGCACCACGCCGTGCACGTCGCCGATGTGCGAGTTGCCCACGAACCACTTGCGTCCGTTGAGCACGTACTCGTCGCCCTCGCGCCGGGCGGTGCCGCTCATACCGAGCACATGGCCGCCGGACTCCGGTTCGGTGACGGCGATCGTGGGCAGCGCCGTCCCGTTGGCGAACCTGGGCAGCCAGTGGCGGCGCTGGGTGTCGCTGCCGAAGTGGATGACCTTGGCGACCCCGAGCTGCGAGGCCTGGGCGATCGCCCCCATCGCGCCGCTGACGCGCGACAGTTCCTCGACGATCACGGTTTTGGCCAGGTGTCCCAGCCCCAGTCCGCCGAATTCGCGCGGGATGGTGACGCCGATCCAGCCACGGCGGGCGATCTCCCGCGCGAGCTCGAATTCGACCTGGCGCTCGGCCTCCATTCTGGCCACCTGCGGGCGTACTTCCTTCTCCGCGAACTCGCGTACCTCCACTCGGAGGCTCTCGTGTCGCTCGTCGGTGAAGTAGTCCATCGCCATACCAGGTCCTCTCGGTTCGGGTGGTTCGGTGGATGTGCCTCCGTCCGTGCAGCCGATCCGCTTCGGCCGCCGAGGGGTGGGGGAGTGACGGTGGCGGCCGGTTGCCCCTGAGTTGCAGCCGGTGCGTGCGGATGTGCCGGCGGTGGCCCACGCTGCCCTTGGGGACCGCCGTTTTTCGGCAGGGCTCATTGTCATATGTGCGTCGGAAGCGCTCTACAGTGGATCTTGGATTGGCGTGATTCGGGCCGTTCGCGGACTACCGGGGATTGAAGGGGCGTCTGGTGGGGAAGTGACCTCTCCCGCTTTTGTGATCCGGGGTTTCCGTCGGTACCCGTTCCGGTTGTCCGCCGCTTCCCGTGCCGGCTGCCCGGCCGTTCCCGGCC
>NZ_JZWY01000656.1:0-14614 GCF_000966955.1 Streptomyces sp. NRRL S-495 | reverse complement strand
TTCCCGGCCCGTTCCCGCGCGGCGGCCCGCCGGACGGCCCTCCGCCGCCCGCAGGTGGGCCGCCCGCCGCCTCGCCGCCGACATGCGGCTTTGACTGAGCATCAGCAGCGGGGAAGGGGAGGGCCCGGGAGCGCGTAAGGCGCCGGATGTCTGATTACATGTGCGCCATGACTGATGTGATGAGCACTCAAGGCCAGTTCCCGGGTGCCGCCGGCGAGTCCGAGAGGGCCCGCAGGCTGCGCAGCCTGGGCCTCAACGAGCCCACCGCGGACGAGGCCTTCGACCGCTTCGCCCACCTGGCCGCCAGCATCACCCGCGCCCCCATCGCGATGGTCAACTTCATCAACGACGAGCGGCAGATGTTCCGGGGGCTCTACATCCCGCCAAACTCCACCGATGCGGTGGCCGAAGAAGGCTCCTCGTGGGCCGATCGCGGCATCGCCTTCGACCTTCCGACCCGGGAGATGCCGCTGAGTCACGGCTTCTGCCCCCACGTCGTCGCGCAGCGTTCCCCCCTCGCGCTCGACGACATCCTCGCCTACCCCCGGTTCGCCGGGAACCCGGTCGTCGACGAACTGGGCGTCCGCGCCTACCTCGGCGCCCCGCTCGTCGACGACACCAACACCGTCATCGGCACCGTCTGCGTGCTCGACCGCGAACCCCGCCAGTGGGGCCGCGAACGGCTGCGCGACATCCAGCACCTCGCCGAGGCCCTGCTCTCCGAGATCCGCCTGCGCGACAACCTGCTCGCCCAGCAGCAGGAGATGTTCGCGGCCTTCGACGGCTCGCCGTTCCCGATCATGCTCACCGACGGCCCCGGCCAGGAGATCCGCTACGCCAACGCCCAGCACGCCGACACCTTCGGCGCCCCGGCGGCGTACGGCGCCGTCGGCCTGGCCTACCCCCAACTCGGCGCCGCCGGCCTCCAGCAGGCGGTCTCCGAGGCGTACCACACCGGCCGCGCCACCGTCCTCAACGAGGTGCGGGTCCAGTCCCTGCGCCCCGAGGCCCAGCGCGGGCAGCAGATCTTCAGCTTCACCTGCACTCCGCTGCGCACCGCCCGCACCGGCCAGGTCACCGGCGTGCTGACGGTCGGCATGGACGTCACCGCGCAGTCCCGCACCGAGGAGGAACTCGGCACGCTCGCGGCCCTCCTGGTGGACCGCCTCCAGCAGAACGGCACCCCCCCGGTCGGCCGCCCCGGCCTCGGCGCGGGGGAGACCGGCCTCGTCCTGCCGGGCTGAGCACGCCCGGCCCGGCCCGACCGCGTGCGGGTCACCCCCCGGACCGCGTACGCACCACCGGAGTTCCGTACGGCGCAGCACCGGCCGCCACCGCGGCGGCACCGCGCCCCGACCCAGTCCCGACCGCCCGCCCAGCTCCCAAACGGGTTCCGACCAGCTCCCGACCAGGTTCCGCCCAGGTCCCGAACGCGCCCCGACCGCGCGTCGGACCGCAGCACCGGCCGCCCACCGCGGCGAGCCGTCCCATCGCGGCGGGGCGCCTCTCACCCCCGAGGAGAGGCTCCCCGCCGCGCTGCTGTCCGGGTGAACCGCCCGCCGCCGCCCCGCCGGACCGGCCCCCGCGGCCGCCGCCGGTGGTAGGCATGGGCCGCATGCAGTGGTTCGCCGCCCCCGAGTACTGGCTCAGCAGACTGCTCGTGCAACGGATGCTGGCCGCCCTCTACCTGATCGCCTTCCTGGCCGCCGCCCGGCAGTTCCGCGCCCTGATCGGCAGCCGCGGCATGCTCCCCGTCCCCCGCTTCACCGCCCGGGTCCCGTTCCGGCAGGCACCCGGACTCTTCCACCTCCACTACAGCGACCGCTTCTTCGCCGCCGCGGCCCTGACCGGCGCCGCGCTCTCCGCCGCCCTCCTCGGCGGCCTCGGCGACGCCGTCCCGCTCGGAGTGTCGATGCTCTGCTGGGCGGTGCTGTGGGTCCTCTACCTGTCGATCGTCAACGTCGGGCAGACCTGGTACTCGTTCGGGTGGGAATCGCTGCTGCTGGAAGCGGGTTTCCTGGCCACCTTCCTCGGCAACGCCGACACCGCCCCGCCCGCCCCCGTCCTGTGGCTGCTGCGCTGGCTGGTCTTCCGGGTCGAGTTCGGCGCCGGACTGATCAAACTGCGCGGCGACAGCTGCTGGCGCGACCTGACCTGCCTGCGCTACCACCACGAGACCCAGCCGATGCCCGGTCCGCTCAGCTGGTTCTTCCACCATCTGCCCGGGCCGCTGCACCGCGTCGAGGCGGCCGCCAACCACCTGACCCAACTCCTCGTCCCGGTCTGCCTGCTCCTCCCGCAACCCGTCGCGACCTTCGCCGCCTGCGTCGTCGTCGCCACCCAGCTCTGGCTGGTCGCCTCCGGCAACTTCGCCTGGCTCAACTGGCTCACCGTCGCGCTCGCCCTCGCCGCCGTCGACCCGGCCCGCCTCGGCCTGCCCGTCCACCCGCGCGCCTACCCGGGCACCCCGGTCTGGTTCGAGGCCCTGGCCCTGGCGCTCACCGCCGCCGTCCTCGTCCTGAGCTACTGGCCGGTCCGCAACATGGTCTCGCCCCACCAGGTCATGAACCGTTCCTTCAACCGCCTCCACCTGGTCAACACCTACGGCGCGTTCGGCAGCGTCAGCCGCACCCGGCAGGAGGTCGTGCTCGAAGGGACGGACGAGCCGGTGGTGACCCGGCACACCGTGTGGAAGGAGTACGGGTTCAAGGGCAAACCCGGCGACGTCCGCCGCCTCCCGCGCCAGTACGCCCCCTACCACCTGCGGCTGGACTGGCTGATGTGGTTCGCCGCCATCTCCACCGGGTACGCCCGGCCGTGGTTCCTGCCGTTCGTCGCCCGGCTGCTCGTCAACGACCCCGACACCCTGCGCCTGCTGCGGCACAACCCCTTCCCGGACACCCCGCCGACCCACGTCCGGGCGACCCTCCACCGCTACCGGTTCACCGATTGGCGCGAACTGCGGCAGACCCGAGCCTGGTGGCACCGCACACCGCTGACCGAGTACCTCGCGCCGGTCGACCTCGCCGCCCTCGCCCGCGCCGGACACCACCCGCCACCGGCCCCGGGCAGGGCCGGAGCGGCCGGTACGGACCCGGACGGCCGGTCCCGGCGTGCTCCGAACGGGTGGTGAGCGGGTGACGACCGGTGACGCGGACCACCCGACCGGCCCTCCCGGGTGGCGCCCGGCCGGGCGCTGTGGCACGCCACACCGCCCCGAGGAGTGGTGGGTGCGTGCATGGCTCGAACGGGCACCCGTATTCTTGGCCTCCGACCGGCAGCCCTACCGCGCGCCCCCTCAGCCCCACCCGCCGGGGCCGCACCGCGCACCCGGACCGCCGCCCCCTCGCCGCCAGCCCACGCCCCCGCCGCAGCCGCCCAGAACCGGACCTCACATGACAGTGCTTCACTCCCGCAACGCCGACGCGGCCGACGCAGCCGGCTCCGCAGACGTCAAGGACACCACGGCCGCCACGGACACCACCGACACCGACCTCCGCGAGGACCTCGGCCGCTACGCCGAACTCGGTGCCTTCACCCTCACCGCCGACACCCATCCCTGGTACGCGGCGCTGGACACCGTCGCCACCCCCGAGGACGCCCGCGCCGCGTCCACCGTCCTCGCCGAACTGCGCGGACACGACCTCCAGCAGGTCTGGGACGACGTCACCGCGCTCGCCGCCGACGTCCGGATCGACGCGCCGGACACCGTCGGCAAGACCGCCGTACTCGTCGAGATGCTCCAGCTCCTGCGCCGCACCTCGACGGTGCTCGCCCCGGCCGCGTACGACGCCGACCTCGACTCCCTGATCGCCGCCACCGCCGACCGGGCCTGGAGGCGCGAGCGCGGCGTCAAGCTGTCCTGGCTGCGCGGCCGCTCGCTGCGCAAGCAGGCCACCGCCCTCGCCGTCACCACCGGCCGCCCCCGCGGCCAGGACCTGCACGAGGCACTCGCCTCCGCCGCGGTCGAGCGCCGGGCCTGGGCCGCCCTCGCGCCCGCCGGCACCCTGCCCACCGCGCCGTCCGACGCCGCCCTCGTCCACCGCACGGCGCAGGCCTTCGAGGCGATCAACACCGGGGTGCGCGAACTCGCCCGCCTGCTGCCCGGCCAGGACCTCGACGCGCTGTCCTTCCCGGACCTCGTCGACCTGGTCGACCGCCTCGCCGCCGACGAGGGCACCCTCTACCGCCTGCCCACCGTCCGCGGCCTGCGCGCCACCCTGGAGGAGGCCGGCCTCGCCGAACTCCTCAACGAGCTGGCCGCCGCCCGCGCCGACCGCCGTGCCGCCGAGGCCGCCTACGCCGCCCGCCAGGCCCTCGCCGGCGGGCAGCGCGACGGTCTGGTGCCGTCGGTCGAGGAGGCTGCCGACACGACGGCCGAGGAGTCGGCCGAGGTGACGGCCGACGTCACGGGTACGGAGGAGACCGAGGCGGCCGCCGACGTGGCCACCGAGGTTGAGGCCGAGGCTGAGGTCGACGTCGAGGCTGACACCGAGGTGGACACCGACGCCCCGGAGGCCGAGGCCGTCACCGCCGAGCCCGTGGCCGAGGCCGAGGCGGACAGCCCGGAAGCCGAGGCCCCGGTCGAGGAGCAGCCGCTCGTCGTCACCCTCCCGGCCCCTCGCCCGCCGCCGACGACCTCCTCGGCACCACCCCCGCCCCGCCGGCCCAGCCCTCCGCCCCGGAGGCGGAGACCATCGCCGCCACCGAGGTCGAGGCCGTGGCCGTGGCCGAGGTGGAGCCGGTGGTCGAGCCGGAGCCCGTGGCTGAGGTCGAGCCCGAGCTTGCGGTTGAGGTCGCGCCGGAGATCGAGGCCGAGGCCGAGCCGATCTCGGTGGAGAAGGCCCCTGAGTCGATTGCCGAGGTCGAGCCCGAGGCTGTCGCCGAGACCACGGTCGAGGCCGAGGTCGAGGAGGAGCCCGTCACGGAGGCCCCCGTCGAGGTCGAGCCGGTCGCCGAGGCGCCGGTCGACGTCGAGCCGGCCGTGACCGAGCCGACCGTCACCACCGAGGCCGTGGCTGAGGAGCCGGTCGTCGAGGCCGTGGACGACGCTCCGGTCGCGGAGGTCGCGGAGGTCGCGGAGTCGGCCGTCGAGCCCGAGCCGACCGTCGAGGCGGAGGTCGAGCCCGAGGCGGCGGTCGTCGCCGAGGCCGAGGTCGTCGAGGCAGTCGAGAGCGAGCCCGCTGTCGAAGCCGAGCCGGCTGCGGAGGCACCGGCCGTCGTCGTCGAGGAGCCTGCCGCCGAGACCGAGACCGAGACCGAGACCGCGACCGAAGCGGCCGCGCCCCCGGCGAAGCCGGAGTTCACCCCGGGGCGGCCCGTGACCGCGTACTCGGCGGAGGAACTGCTCGCGATCGTGCGCTGGATCGACGCGGACGGCGCCGGTCGGAGCGACGAGGAGCTGCTCCGTGCGGCGATGAAGGAGCTGGGCTTCGCCCGACTGGGCCCGCGCATCAAGGAGGCGCTGGGCGCCGCCGTCACCGCCGCCCGCGCCTGACCCAGGCCGCACGGCCGCACGGCCGCACGACGGCACCCGCACCATCGAATCACCACGGCCCCGGAGGCACGGTCCACGAACCGCGCCGCCGGGGCCGTGTCGTCGTTGCCGCCCGGCCCTACCCCGCCCCGGCGGGCCGGGCCCGGCGCAGCTGCTCCGCCAGGACCGCCGGGGCCTCCGCCAGTGACGGCCCGTACCAGGTGAGGTGGCGTCCGCTCACCAGCGCGGCCGGGATACCGGGGAAGGCTTCCGGGCCGTCCTCGGCGGTGAACCGGTAGGGCTCGTCGGGCAGGACGATCAGGTCGGGGCGGCCGGCCAGCAGCTCCGGCAGGGGGACGGCGGGGTAGCGTTCCGGCCGGGCCGGGTCCTCGGCGTGCGGGAGGGTCAGGCCGAGGCGGTGCAGCAGGTCGCCGGCGAAGGTGTCGTGGCCCAGCACCATCCACGGGCGGCGCCAGATCGGCACGACCGCCCGGCGGGCGGGGCCGGGCAGGGGGCGGACCTCGGCCCAGGCGGCCTCGGCGGCGTCCAGCCAGGCGGGGCGGGGCAGGCCGCAGCCGACGGTGAGCAGCCGGTCCAGTGAGCGGAACGCCTGGTCGAGGGTGCGGATGTCGGTGACCCAAACCGGCAGTCCGGCCGCCCGCAGCGCGTCGAGGTCGGGCCGGCGGTTCTCCTCGTCGTTGGCGATCACGAGGTCCGGGGCGAGGGCGGTGATCCGGGCCAGGTCGGGGTTCTTGGTGCCGCCGATCCGGGGGACATCGAGCCCGGCGGGGTGGCTGCACCAGTCGGTCACGCCGACCAGCAGCCCGGGCGCGGTGGCGGCCACGGCCTCGGTGAGCGAGGGCACCAGCGACACCACCCGCCGCCGCAGCGCCCCGCCCCCGTCGGCTGCCCCGCCCCCGTCAGCTGTCCCGGCCCCGGGCAGCGGCACGACCAATCCAAGATCGTCGACCGCCGCACCGTCCCCCGGCGCCCCATCCGTCGAAAGGAAGCTCACCAAGTCACCCTAGCCGTCGCTCCGGTGGCCGGGAGGGCAAAGTTCCGGGAACCGGCAGGGCACAGCGGCCGACTACCTGGTCCGGGTTCACAGGACGAACCCGAGCACGACCATTGACCAGGAGAGTTACTGATGCGCCCTCGCGTCTTCTGCGGTATCGCGGCAGCCGTCGCCCTGTTCGCCACGGGCTGTTCCAGCGGCGGTGACGGGAGCGGCGACACCACGAACGGCGGCGGGAGCGCACAGGCGTCCGCCGCCGGCGCGTTTCCGGTGAAGGTGGCCGACTGCGCGGGCAAGGAGACGACGGTCTCCCGGGCGCCGCAGCGGATCGTCACCACCGACGCGGCCGGTCTGGAGATGCTGCTCCAGCTCGGGGCCGGGGACCGGGTCATCGGGACGGGCTTCCCGCCCGGGAAGGGCAGTCTGCCGGCCGCCGTGGCCGAGCAGGGCGCCAAGGTGCCGGTGCTCGGGGACACCCTGATCCCCAAGGAGAAGCTGCTGGGCTCCGGCGCCGACCTCTACGTGGACACCTTCGGGCCGATGCCGATGATGGGCGCCGCCGGTGCCGGGCCGACCGAGGAGGAGCTCAAGGCGGTCGGCATGCAGCACGTGCTGCTGCTCTCCACGGCCTGCGCGAGCGGTCCGAAGGCCGCGTCCGGGCCGCGCACCGACCTGACCGGCGTGGCGGAGGACGTGCGCCGCCTGGGCGCGGTCACCGGGACGGCGGCCCGCGCCGAGGAACTGGTCGCCGCGATGGACAAGCAGATCACCGAGGTCAAGAACGCCACCGCGGGCGTACCGGAGGCGCAGCGTCCCGGGTACTTCCTCTTCGACTTCGACGCCGGTACAAAGCAACCGATGGCCGTCTGCGGCAAGCAGATCGCCAACGCGGTGATCACCCTGGCCGGCGCGCGCAACGTGTTCTCCGACTGCGACGCCGACTTCCGGCCCGTCTCCTGGGAGGACGTGGTGGCGAAGAACCCGGACTGGATCCAGCTCGCCGTGCGCAACCGGGGCAGCGAGGACGCCAACCGCAAGGCCTTCGACGAGGCCGAGGCGTTCCTCAAGGGCTTCCCGGCGACGCAGGGGCTCAAGGCCGTGCAGGAGGGGCACTTCCTGCGGATCGGCTCCGAGGTCACCACGATCGCCGGGATCCGCAACGCCGACACCGTGCGGCAGATCGCCGCGACCGTCCACCCGACGCTCGTCAAGAACGGGCAGTAGGCCGTGCCCCGCGCCGCCACCGCCACGGACGGCAAAGAGGCTGTCGCCGACGCCGCCCCCGACGCCGACGCGGCCGCCCCCGGCCCCCGGCGCCGGGGGCGGGTCCGGGCGCTGCGCCCCGGGCCGCTCGCCGCGCTGCTCACCGCCGCCCTGGTGGTCGCGCTGACCGCCGCCGTCTCGCTCGGCTCGGTGGACATCCCGCCCGGCGAGGTGTGGTCGGTGGTCGGCCGGCGGCTCACCGGGCAGCACCCGGCGCCCGGCACCCGCGACCTCATCGTCTGGCAACTGCGCGTCCCGCGCGCACTGCTGGCGGCGGCGGTCGGGGCCGGGCTCGGCCTGGTCGGCACCGCGGTGCAGGCCCTGGTCCGCAATCCGCTCGCCGACCCCTACCTGCTCGGCATCTCCTCGGGGGCCTCGCTCGGGGCGGTGGGCGTGATCGTCCTCGGCACCGGTATGGGCCTGTCGCTGACGGTCGGCGGGATCGCCGGACTGACCGTCTCGCTGGCGGCCTTCCTCGGCGCGCTCGCCGCGTTCTCCCTGGTGTGGGTGCTGGCCCGGCGCGGCGGCGGCTTCTCCCCGCTGCGCCTGGTGCTGGCCGGTATCGGCATCGGCCAGTTCCTCACCGGCCTGACCAGCTATCTCGTGCTCCAGACCGGCGACGAGCAGCAGACCCGGGGCGTGCTGTTCTGGCTGATGGGCAGCCTCAGCGGCGCCACCTGGGGCCAACTCGCCGTCCCCGCCGCCGCCGTGGCCCTGGGGCTGGTGCTGCTCCAGGGCCGCGCCCGGGGGCTGAACGCCATGCTGATGGGCGACGAGACGGCGGCCGGCCTCGGGGTCGACGTGGTCCGGCTGCGCCGGGAGATCTTCGCCGTCACCAGTGTGCTCACCGGGGTGCTGGTCGCCGTCTCCGGGGCGATCGGCTTCGTCGGCCTGATGGTGCCGCACGTGTGCCGGCTGCTGGTCGGCGGCGACCACCGGCGGCTGCTGCCGCTGTCCGCCCTCACCGGCGCCGTCCTGCTGGTCGTCGTCGACCTGATCGCCCGGGTCGCGCTGGACGGCCAGGAGGTGCCGATCGGCGTGGTCACCGCGCTGCTCGGCGCCCCCACCCTGCTCTACCTGCTGGACCGACGACTGGAGCGGAATTGAGAATCGCCGTCGAAGACCTGAGTGTCACTCTCGCCGGGCGGACCGTGGTGGCCGGTGTCCACCTGGTCGCCAAGGAGGGCGAGATCGCCGGCCTGGTCGGTCCCAACGGCAGCGGCAAGTCCAGCCTGCTGCGCACCGTCTACCGGCATCTGCGGCCGAGTGCCGGGCGGGTGCTGCTGGCCGGGCGGGAGTTGTCCGAGCTGAGTCCGGCGCAGTCGGCCCGGCACATCGGGGCGCTGCCCCAGGAGCGTGGCGGCGACTTCGAGTTGACCGTGCGCGAGGTGGTCGCGATGGGCCGGACCCCGTACAAGCGGGCGTTCGCCAAGGACGACGCCGAGGACCACCGGCTGGTCACCGAGGCGCTGACCCGGGTCGGCATGGCGCACGCGCCGGACCGGGGGTTCGCCCAGCTCTCCGGCGGGGAGCGGCAACGGGTGCTGCTGGCACGGGCGTTGGCGCAGCAGCCGGACGTCCTGGTGCTGGACGAGCCGACCAATCACCTGGACGTCCGGCACCAGGTGGAGCTGCTGGCGCTGCTGCGCGAGCAGCGCCGCACCACCCTGGTCGCGCTGCACGACCTGAACGCGGCGGCCTCGGTGTGCGACCGGCTGCATGTGCTGCACCGGGGCACGCTGGTCGCCTCGGGGGAGCCGAGGGAGGTGCTGACCGCCGAGCTGCTCGCCGAGGTGTTCGGGGTGCGGGCGGCGGTGATCGAACACCCGCTCACGGGGGACCCGTTGATCGCGTTCGACCACCGGGCGCCGGTCGGCGCGCCGGACCCGGGGGTGCCGGGTCCGGTCGCGCCGCCGTCGGGCAGGGGTGCCGCGGGTGCGGGTGCGGGTGCGGGTGCCAAGGAGCCGACCGGAGCCGGGGCAGGCGTGATCGCCCCGCCCTCGGTGGTACCGGTCACCGAAGTCACCGTCCCCGCCGGTCTCCCCACTCCGGTCTCCGCCGAGCGTCAGGAGGTCTCGTAGTGGCTCGGGCGGCCGTTGCGCTCGACCAGCCGGCCGACCTTCGCCGCCTCCGCGCTGCGGATCAGCTCCCATTCGCCGTCCGGGCGGTGGAGCACCGAGGAGTGCCACGGGGTCATCCACATGTCCGTGTGCTCCAGCAGCCGGATGCCGAACTTCAGCACGCCGACCTTCTGCGGGTGGATGGAGAGCCGGAACGAGCGGGGGTGCTGCTCGGCGATCAGGTCGCCCCAGGCGCGGCTGCGCTGGATGACGCCGTAGGCGCGCTGGCGGCAGTCCTTCTGGAGGGCGGACTTGGTGCCGGTCCAGCCGAAGGTGTCCTCGGTGAGGAAGCGGGTGATGCCGCGATAGAGCTTGGCGGTCTCCTCGTCGGTGAGCACCTGCTCGCGCAGCTCCTCCTTGGTGGGCGCGTACTTGGCGTGCACCCGGGCGCGCTTCTCGTCGAAGGGCAGGTCGCCGAGGACGGCCCGCAGGTCGAAGGTGTCGAGGTTGGTCAGGCCCTCGCGCTCGATCAGCGCGGACAGTTCGTCGGAGTACTGGTCGATGTGGTCGTCCGGGACGTGGATGAGGTCGCCGAAGATGTGGCCGTCCGAGCAGATCAGGATCTTGGCGCCGGGCTCGTAGATCTTGCCGATCTCCTCGGCGAGCCGGTTGAGGAAGGTGAGCGACAGCCGCTCGCCCTCGTCGGGCAGGTGGCTGAGCACCTTGGCGAGGTTGGGCGACTTGCAGGGGAAGCCGGGCAGGGTGAACAGGATCTGGTCCCCGGCGGTGATGAAGTCCGCCAACTGCTCCAGCTGGAGCGGGAAGTCGGCGGGTATCGCGTCGGCGTCCGGATCGGACGCGCGGCGGTGCGGCAGCAGCAGGTCGAGGATCTCGGCGGAGAGCCGGGCCACGGTCTGCTGGTCCGGGGCGGTGTACGCGGTGCCGGTGCTCTCGTTGCTGTCGGCCTGGGAGTCACTGGTGACGGTGGTGCCGGCGGGCGGCATGGTTGTCCTCCATGGAACGGTGTACGGGCTTCGGGCAGGCGGAGCCACGCCCCGGCGGTGGTCGCCGGGACGCTGCGGTGGATGCGGGGAGACGCGTCGTTGGGTCCTCGCGGGCGGTCAGTGCCGCCGGTCGTAGGCGACCGGGAGCCGGTTCACCCCTCGGGCGAGGACGGCGGGCACCCAGGCGAGCGAGTCGATCTCCTCGCCGTCGGCGGCGGACGGGCGCAGCCCGGGCAGCCGGGTGAGCAGGGTGCCGACGGCGATCTGGAGTTCGGCGCGGGCCAGGGCGGCACCGGGGCAGAAGTGGATGCCGTGGCCGAAGGCCAGATGGGCGTTGGGGGAGCGGTCGAAGTCCAGGACGTCGGTGTCCGGGAACTGCTCCTCGTCGCGGTTGGCGGCGCCGAGCGAGACGATCACCGAGTCCCCGGCCGGCACGGTGGTGCCGTGCAGGTCGCTGTCGGCTCCGAAGAACCGCCAGGTGGTGAGCTCGAACGCGCCGTCGTAGCGCAGGAGTTCCTCGATCGCCCGGGTGAGCAGGCCCGGCTCGGCGCCGGGCGCGTCCGGGTCGAGGCTCGCGCGCAGCCGGTCGAGCTGGTCCGGGTGGCGGAGCAGGGTGATCAGCATGGTGGTGATCTGGTTGGTGACCGGCTCCTGGCCGGCGACCAGCAGCTGGAACACCATGGAGGCGAGCTCCTCGGGGCTCAACTCGCCGGCGTCGCAGGCGGCGACGAGCCGGCCGAGCAGGTCCACGTCGGGCCCGGCGGGGTCGTAGGTGGCACGCTTGTGGGCGACCACGTCGGCGATGTAGCCCTGGAGGCCGTGCAGCCGGCCCTCGTACGCCGGTCGGCCCGGGTCCTGCGGGCCGACCGGTTGCACCACCTTGCCCCAGTCGCGGTCGAAGCGCACCGCGAGTTCCTGGGGCAGGCCGATCACGGCCGCCAGCACCCGGAACGGGTAGTGGGCCGCGAAGCCTTCGACCAGGTCGGTGCCGCCGGCCGGGGCGGTCGCCGGGAGTTCGTCGATCAGGGCGTCGGCCAGCTCCTGGATGCGCGGGCGCAGTGCCTCCACCCGGCGCGGCGCGAAGGCGTCCAGGACGAGCTTGCGCATCGTCGTGTGCTTCGGCGGGTCCTGGTGCAGCAGGTGCACCTGGAGCTGGGAGTGCTGCGGCTCCGAGCCTGGGGTCGTTGAGCGCCGCGTGGGCCGCCTTGTAGCCGGTGACCAGCCAGGCGCCGACGCCGCTCGGGAAGGTCACCCGGTGGACCGGGCCCGCGGCCCGCATCTTCCGGTACAGCGGGTACGGGTCGCTCTTGTACTCCGGTCCGAACAGCGGTACCGGATCGGGGAGTTCGTCGTACCCGAACGGGCAGCGCGGCCCGTCGGGCGTCTCGCCCGCCGCGGTCGGGTCGTGGACGGTGTCGGTCATTGCGGTTGTTCCTCCGGTAAGGATCTGCCGTGCGTAGGGGGAGGTGTGACGGTGGGTCACACGCGGCTGCGGATCGTCCGGTCGGTTCCGGTGGTGCTCCCGCTGCCGGTGCTGCCGCCGGCGGCGGCGTCCTTGGTGCGGTTGTTGCGGTGGTGCAGGGTCAGTAGTCCGACGGCGAGGGCGGCGGCGGTGCCGGCCAGGGTGAGCCCGGCCCGGATGCCGGCGACCTCGGTGGTGCCGTAGAGAGTGGCGGCGGTGCCCAGTGCGGGGCCGAGCGCGAAGCCGAGGCTGCGGGCCAGTTGGACGGCCGAGCCGGCGGTGGCGAGTTGGCCGGGCGGGGCGGAGGTCATCACCAGGGCCTGGACCGGCCCGCCGTTGAGGCCCATGCCGACGCCGGCCACGGCGAGCCGCCAGGCGATGTCGACCGGGGACCAGCCGGTGTCGACCGGGACGAGCAGCAGCAGGCCGAACGCGGTCACGGCGGCGCCGGTCAGCGCCGTCGGGCGGGCGCCCCAGCGGTCCGCGAGCCGCCCGCCGAACCGGCCGGCCACCACCATGCCGAGCGGGAACGCCAGCATGGTGAGCGCGGTGTTGGTGGCGCTCTCGCCGTCGTCGCGGCGCAGGTACTGGGCGAGCAGGTAGTGGTTGGCGGCGAAGCCGGCGGCGAGGGCCAGTACCGAGCCGTTGACGGCGGCGGTGCCGGAGGCGCGCAGGACACCGGCGACCGGCCGCCCGCCGGGGCGGCGCAGCCAGAACAGCACCAGCGGCACGGACGGCAGCGTGAGCAGCAGCCAGAGCGGCGCGTCCGGGGCCAGGGTGAGGCCGAGCAGTACCGAGGCGACCGCCGAGCCGATCAGCGCGGCGTCGCCGAGCGAGGCGCGGTCGGGCAGCCGCAGCTGCTTGCCGCCACGCGGGGCGTCCTTGCGGGCGATCAGCCAGGCGGCCAGGCAGATCGGCAGCTTGACGAGGAAGATCGCCCGCCAGCCGACGTGGTCGAGCAGCAGGCCGCCGACGACCGGGCCGAGGACGGCGCCCAGCGGGCCCAGCGTGGCGGGCACGCTCATCGCGCGGCCGCGCAGCTCGGGGCGGACGGCGGTGGCCGCGAGGACCGGCATCAGTACGAACAGCACGGCGCCGAAGGCCCCTTGGGCGAGGCGGGCGGCGATCAGCCAGCTCGCCCAGGGCGCGACGGCGGCCAGGGCGCTGCAGAGCGCGAAGCAGGCGACCGACAGCAGCAGGGCGGCGCGCAGGCCGACCTGGTCCAGCCACCGTCCGGCGGGCAGCAGCAGGGCCACCAGGGGGAGCTGGTAGCCGAGCACGGCCCACTGGGCGGTGGTCGGGGAGACGTCCAGGGCGTCGGCGATGTCGGTGAGCGCGAGGTTGACCACGTTCATGTCGAGCATCGCGACGAAGGAGATCAGCCCTGCGGCGAAGACCAGGCTCCACCGGTCCTCCGACCGGACCGGGCCGTCACCCGACGTACTGGTGGCGGGCGGCTGCTGCGCTGCCATGGGTCATCCTCCGTTCCCCCGTGCTGTCCGGACACCACCTCGGCGGCGGCGTCCGGTACAGCAGTCGGAGACACCCCGGCTCGAGTTCCGAACAGGTGGGGGATTTTTATGGCTTGGCCGGATCATGCCCACAGTGGCCGATCCTGTCCGCTGCCCGCCGCCGGTTCCCCACTGTCCGTCGCGCGCCGTCGGCACCCGCGTCGGGTCCGCTCCGTCATAGGTTCGAACGCATGGTTGACGAATGCTTCGGACATCCCCGGCTGGCCGCGATCTACGATCCGCTCGACCCCGACCGGGGCGATCTCGACCCCTACCTCCGGCTGGCCGGAGAGCTGGGGGCCCGCCGGGTGCTGGACATCGGCTGCGGCACCGGGGTGTTCGCCCTCCTCCTGGCCGGCCGCGGGATCGAGGTCGTCGGCGTCGATCCGGCCCTGGCCTCCCTCGACGTGGCCCGGGCCAAGCCGGGCGCCGGACGGGTGCGCTGGATCCACGGCGACGCCACGGACCTCCCGCCGCTGCGGGTCGACCTGGTGACGATGACCGCCAACGTCGCCCAGGCGATCGCCGGTCCGGCGGCCTGGCGGCGCACGCTGTGCGGGGCCTTCGAGGCGCTGCGGCCCGGCGGGCACCTGCTCTTCGAGACCCGCGATCCGGCCGCGCGCGCCTGGGAGGAGTGGACCCGGGAGAAGTCCCACCGGGTGACGGAGCTGCCGGGCGTCGGCCCGGTCGAGAGCTGGGTCCGGGTCATCGAGGTGGACGGGCCGGTGGTGACGTTCCGGTGGACCTTCGTCTTCGCCGCGGACGGTCAGGTGCTGACCTCGGACTCGACGCTGCGGTTCCGACAGCGGGAGGAGGTCGAGGG
>NZ_JZWY01000655.1:0-739 GCF_000966955.1 Streptomyces sp. NRRL S-495 | reverse complement strand
GGTCGAGGGCGAGCTGGCGGCGCAGGGGTTCGTCGTGGCGGAGGTCCGTGACGCGCCCGACCGTCCAGGGAAGGAGTTCGTCTTCCTGGCGCGCCGCCCGCCCGCCGACGCCTGACCGGACGGAGGGAGCGTGCCGGAGGGCGGGTGACGGACCCCTGGGTCCGTCACCCGCCCTCCGGCAGGCCCCGCGCGCCGCTCAGCAGGCGGCCGCCAGTTCCGCCGCCGCGCCGGGGGCCGGCTCGCCGGCCTCGGCGGCCCGCAGGCGGGCGATCAGTTCCTCGCGCGCCCGGGCGACCCGGGAGCGGACGGTGCCGACCGGGCAGCCGGCCACCTCGGCGGCCTCGGCGTAGCTCAGCCCGACCACCTGGGTGAGCACGAAGGCCTCCCGCCGTTGCGCGGGCACCCGGTCCAGCAGGTCGCCGAGCGCCACGCCGTCCTCGAAGCCCGCGGCGGGCGTGGTGCCCTGCCGCTCGGCGGCCTCCTGCCAGTCCGGCAGCGCCGCGCAGCGCGGGCGGGCGGCGGCGTTCCGGTAGCGGTCGATGACGGTCCGGCGGGCGATCGACAGCAGCCAGGTGCGGGCCGAGGAGCGTCCGGCGAACCCGGGCAGGCTGCGCAGGGCGCGCAGGAAGGTCTCCTGGGCGAGGTCGTCGGCGGACTGCACATCGGTGAGGTGGGCGACGAACCGCCACACGTCCCGCTGGGTGGCCCGGACGAAGGCTTCGACGTCGGCGGACCGCCC
>NZ_JZWY01000654.1:0-3589 GCF_000966955.1 Streptomyces sp. NRRL S-495 | reverse complement strand
CCCCTCGCGGGCGGCCAGGGCGAGGGCGGTCAGCTGTTCGTCATCCATGGCGGCCTCCCACCCGGACAGTCCCACCTGGGAGAAGGTGCGGGACGATGGTCATATGAGATGCGAGCAACTCCGTACCGCTCTGTCCGCCCGCCTCGACGGCGAGCCGGCCGGTGTGCCGGACCGTCGACTGGACAAGCACGTCGCGCGCTGCGCGGTCTGCCGGGACTGGCTGGAGCGGGCGGAGCGGCTGCGCGGACCACTGCTCGCCGACCGGACCGGCGGCGACCCGTCGGGGGAGTGGACGGCGGCGCTCCTCGCCCGCCTCGGCGCGGAGCCGGCGGCGGATTCGGTCGCCGACGAGGTGGAGGGCCGTCCCGGACAGGGGGACGGCGGGCGGACGCGGTAGGACGGTGGCGCCGGTTCGGACCGGTGCGCCGTCGAAGTGAGACATGGAGGAGTCCCGGGGGGAAGACGGTGGTGCGGTCCCGCTGCGGGCGGAACCGTCGGCGTCGGTGGGCGGCCGCGCGTCCGGGGCCCCGGCCGGCGGAGCGGCGGGACGGTCGGCGCGCACGGGCCCGGGCCCCGGTCGCGCGGGCGGCGTCCGTCGGTACCGGCGGCGCGCCGTCCCCGGGTCGCCCGGCCCTCGGCGGCCTCCGCCGCCGTCTGTGGCCGTCGGTCCCGCTCCCGGTCCCGGCTCCGGTAAAGGCGCGGGCTGGGCGGGGCGGTACGACGGCACGGCGGTGCGGTGGTTCGCGGTCGGTCGGGGTCGTCCGGGACGGGCGGCGGTACCCGGCGGCGCGGCTGCGGCGCGGGGCGACCTGCCCACCGCGTCGGGAACACCGGTCGGTGTCCGGGAGGGCGGAGGGCGCGTCAGCGGGCGAACGCGGTGCGGGGCGGCCCACGCCGCACCAGGGCGTGCGAGAGCAGCACCAGCCGCGGTAGCCGGGTCCGGCTGCCGACGGGTCTCGGCGCTCCTGGCGGCCGGTACCCGGCGGGTCGGCCGAACAGGGCCAGCAGCGGTGCCAGCAGCGCCCCGGCCAGGACGGCGCCCAGCGCGCCGAGCAGGTCGAACAGCCGCACCAGCGCCGTCTCGCCGCGCCAGAGCAGCAGCGCGCACGCGAGCGCGGCGAGCACGTGGGCGGCGATCATGCCGGTGGACATGCCGTGCGCGGCCATGTCGTGACCGCCCGTACCGTGACCGCCCGTCGCATGACCGGCCAGGCTCTGACCGGTCACGCCCTGCCCGGTCACGCCCGCGCCCGACCCGGACGCCAGGTCAGGTGCCGCCGCCGCGCCGTGCGCGTGGTGCGCGGCGGTCGCGGCCTGGGCACCGGCCGGCGGGACGTCCGGATCGAGCCCGGCCATCACGGCCAGGTCGTCCGGCGTCAACCCGGTGGGTGTCGCGTCCGGATTGCACAGCAGGAGCGAGGCCCAGTCCGTCGGCGGAGTGCGGCTCGCGCCGCCACCGCCGAGCAGCGAGCCCGCCTGTTCGAAGGTCAGGTGCAGGGCGGTCTGCGCCGCCACCATCCAGAGGCTGATCACCGTGAGCCCGCGCCGTCGGCCCGCCAGCAGCCAGGTGAGGCCGAGGGTGAGACCGAACGCGCCGGCGAGGACGGGAGCCGAAACCCCGGAACCGGACATGGAAACGTGCGCCGTGGCGGCCAGCGCCACGCAGAGCGCGGCGAAGACCACGGCGCGCAGCGAGCGGATCCGGTCGGTCATCACGATGACACTCATCGTCGCACCCGCCTCCGCCGACCAGTACCGCACCCTCCGCTATTGGCCGGTTCCACCCCTGTGGCGGCACGTCCGGGCACCTCGGGCGGGTCCCGGCGAGGCAGGCCGTTCGGGCACTGACACCTCCGGGGCCGCTGGGAAGGGTGGTGCGGGAGGGTTGTCGTCCGGTGGCTGGATCCCGACGGTGCGGGAAGGGGTGGAGCGCAGCGCGGCGCCCGACTGGTCCCAGAAGATGCTATTCATGCCGTCATATCGGTTTGACAGCTTCGTTCCGATACGTACTGAATGTGACCTCGCACACACGGGACCGACAGGGACAGGAGGCCCGGGATGGGCACCACCGCATCCGATGCCGGCGCGACCACGACCAGCGGTGCGACGGGCGGAGCGGCCGAAGGCGTCCGCCCCGGGGCCGACGCCCGGTCCGGAGTCGCAGGCGTCGGCCCCGGGTTCGCCGTCGATCGGCCGGAGGGTGTCGACCTCGCGGATCCGGCCTTCTGGCGACTGCCCGCCCCGGCCCGCGCCGCCGCCTTCGCCGAACTGCGCCGCCTCCCCGCCCCCGCCCGCTTCGGTGCCGGCCCGGGCCGGGGCGGCCGCGACCAGGGCTTCCACGCCCTGGTCCGGTACGCCGACGTGGTCGAGGCCAGCCGCACCCCCGGCGTCTTCCTCAGCGGACCGGGCGTCACCACCCCCGAACCCGCCCGCTGGGTCCGCCTCCTGTTCGGCGACTCGATGGTGAACCTGGACGACCCCCGGCACGCCCAGCTGCGCCGGATCGTCTCCCGCGCCTTCACCCCGCGCCTGCTCTCCCGGGTGGAGGAGGACATCCGCCGGGTCGCCACCGAACTGGTCGACCGGGTCGAGCACGAGCGACCCCGGGACTTCGTCAACGCGGTGGCCGCCGAACTCCCCTTCCGGGTGATCTGCGACATGATGGGCATTCCGGCCGAAATCCGCCGCGCCATCCTCGACCAGGTCAACCACGCCTCCGAGCACACCGGCGTCGCCCGCCCGCTGCGCGAACGCCTCCGGACGCCCGGTCGCGGGCTGCGGGCGCTGGCCCGGATGCAGGGCATGGTCGCCGCCCTCGGCCGGGAGCGCCGCCGCCGCCCCGCCGACGACCTGATCTCCGCCCTGATCTCCGCCCTGGTCACCGCCGACGTCGACGGCCGCCGCCTCACCGGCCGCGAACTCGGCGCCTTCTTCTCCCTCCTGCTCGTCGCCGGGGTCGAGACCACCCGCAACGCCCTCGCGCACGGCCTCCACCTGCTCACCGTCCACCCCGGCCAGCGCGCCCTGCTCCTCGGCGACCTCGACCGGCACCTCGGCGGCGCGGTCGACGAGATCGTCCGCCACTCCACGCCGATCATCCAGTTCCGCCGCACCCTGGCCGTCGACCACCGGCTCGGCGGTCCGGACGGCCCGCTGCTGCGGGCGGGCGAGAAGGTGGTGCTCTACTACGGCTCCGCCAACCACGACGAGACCGTGTTCGCCGACCCCGAGTCCTTCGACATCACCCGCACCCCCAATCCCCACCTCGGCTTCGGCGGTGGCGGGCCGCACTACTGCCTCGGCGCGCACCTCGCCCGGCAGGAGATGAAGGTGCTCTACCGGGAGCTGTTCACCCGGCTCCCGGAGGCCCGGTCGGTCGGCGAACCGGAACTCGCTCCGTCCAGCTTCGACCACCGGGTCCGCGCGCTGCGGTTCACCTTCTGACCCACCGGGCTCCGCTCCCCGCACGCTTCGGACACGTCGGAAGGTGTCCGTCGTCACTGCGACCGCCCAGGCCGCCGAGCAGAATGCCGACATGACCGACCGTTCGCTCCCCACCGCGACCCCCACCCCGGCCCCCGCCCCTGCG
>NZ_JZWY01000653.1:0-5047 GCF_000966955.1 Streptomyces sp. NRRL S-495 | reverse complement strand
GTCGGGGGTGGGGCGGTAGCGTCGAGTTGATCGTCCGCCGGGTCCCGGCGGGCCCTGTTTCCGGAGGTTCCCTTGCCGCAGATCCTGGTCGACCACTCGGCCGATCTCGACTTCGACCGTGCCGTCTTCGCCGAGGAGGTGCACCGGGCGATCGCCGAGGTGATCGACACCACCGTGCCGGACTGCAAGACCGTCTTCCGCCCGGCCGCCCGGTACGTGGTGGGTGACGGGACGACGGGGGAGGCGGTGGTGCTGGTGGAGATCAAGATCCTGGCCGGCCGCAGTGCGGAGCAGCGCGCGGAGCTGACCGCCCGGGTGCTCGCCG
Source organism: Streptomyces sp. NRRL S-495 (assembly GCF_000966955.1). Lineage (NCBI taxonomy): Bacteria > Bacillati > Actinomycetota > Actinomycetes > Kitasatosporales > Streptomycetaceae > Streptomyces > Streptomyces sp. NRRL S-495. The sequence goes on along the minus strand of NZ_JZWY01000653.1, from coordinate 4,722 downwards.
TGCTGGAGTCCTGCGTCACCGTGCCCGCCGCGATAGGGGCCGAGGTCACCGAACTGGACCGTGCCACCTACCGCTTCGTCCATCACAAGTAGCGGCTCCGGCGCCCCGGCCGACGCGCCCCGGCCGGGGCGCGCGGGGTCCGGTCAGCTCACGCAGGTGACGATGACCTCCCAGTAGCCGGGGGCGATCACCTCGACCTCCGAGCTGCACTGGGCGTCGGTGTAGCCCGCGGCGTGCGCGGCGGCCCAGGCCCGGGTGGTGGCGGCGGACGGGTTGGGGCCGTAGGCCCTGAAGTACTTGGTCGCGGTGACCGACGCGTCGGCGGCGGTACCCGCGACGCCGAGCAGGGCCGCGGTGGTGAGGGCCACGGCGGCGATGCGGCGAGGAAGCGAACCCATTGCTGTTCTCCACTGTCCTGGATGGGATGGTGCGGGAAACGGCACGTGCGCTGTCGTTGCAAGCAGGGACTGTAGCAACCGATGTGACGGTCCGACAGACGTCGGGCGGCCGGCAATGACCGGGGGCGGAGGGGGTCCGCGCCCCGGGGCGTCGGACCGCGTCGTCCCGTCGAATGCAATTCATTTCAGTTTATATTCTGGCGCGGCACCCAAGCTCGCCCGGTGGTCGCGAGCCGACTTCGTCGCCTCCGGTCGGCCCCGTGGAAGTCGGCCCTGACCTGCGCACTCGACCGCATCCTGCCCGGGGGTCTGCCGATCGGCGGTGTGTCGTTCTCTTGACGCGGGTGACACAGGTTCATCACTCTTGGCTCGGCCAGCTGGTGTGGCTGGGATGGAGAATCTCATTCATCTCAGCTCATGCCTCCTCATGGCCTCGACCACGAGTCGTGGAAGGAGGTGTCCGTCATGAAGAAGATCGTCGTCCGCAAGGCCGGCCCGGTCCGCCTGACCAGCACGGCGCGTGCGCTGTACCTGCCGTGGGACTGCATGGTGCAGGTCTGATCCGACCCCGAGGGCAGGGGACGGCGGTGCCGGTCGGGTGCATCACGACCGGCACCGCTCCTGTCGCCCGCTCCATCCGTTCGCCCGCTCCGCTCGTGAGCCCGCTCCACCCGCCCGTTCCCTCCGCCCGCCCACCTCCCGCAAGGAGGCCCCGTGCACTCCCCGGTGGACAGCAACTCCGACGCCCCGGGCCTCGACCTGGACCGACCGTTGCCCATGCGCCGGCTCGTCTACCTGGAGGAGGCCGACGAAGTCACCATCGGCAGCCCGGAGACCGACACCTACGCCGTCTTCCCGGCCGACGGCGCGGAGCTGGTCCGGATGCTGGCCGACGGCCTCACCCCGCGCGAGGCGGCCGAGCGCTACCGGACCGCGCACGGCGAGAGCGTGGACATTGCCGACCTGGTCGAGGTCCTCGCGGAACTCGACCTCTTCCGCCCCGCCGACACGCCGACGGCGGAGACCGCGCCGGTGCGCTGGCAGCGCCTGGGCGGACTGCTCTTCGGCCGGCCGGCGCTGGTCGGCTACGCGCTCCTGACGGCCCTCGCCGCGGTCGAGATGGTCCGGGTGCCCGCCCTGGTCCCGCGCACCGACAACCTGTTCTTCACCACGTCCTACACCCTCGTCGTCCTGCTCCTGTTCTTCGGCCAGGCGCCGCTGCTGGCGCTGCACGAGGCGTTCCACGCGCTGGCCGGGCGCCGGCTGGGCCTGCGCTCACGGCTCTCGGTCGGGCACCGCCTGGTGTACCTGGTGCTGGAGACCTCGCTCGACGGGCTGGTGAGCGTGCCGCGCCGACAGCGCTACCTGCCCATCCTGGCGGGCATGCTGGCCGACGTGCTGGCGATCGCCGTCCTCACCCTGATCGCCGACGTGACGCGCGGGGGCGCCGCCACCGTCGCCCGGCTCTGCCTCGCGATCGCCTACGCCACGGTGCTGCGGCTGGCCTGGCAGGGCTTCTTCTACCTGCGCACCGACCTCTACGTGCTGCTCAGCACCGCGCTGGGCTGCGTGAACCTGCACGCCGCCGCGGTCGACGTGCTCCGCAACACCGTCCGGCGGGTCACCGGGCGGCCGCCGGTGGACCTGGAGGTGCACCACCCCGTCGACCGGCGGGCCGCCCGCTGGTACGCCTGGCTGATGGTGGTGGGCTACGCGTTCACCCTGACGATGTTCGCCGGCGTCGTCGTACCGACGGCGTACCGGCTGCTGCACGACGTGTGGCTGCGGATGACCGGTCAGGGGTCGACGGCCGCCCGGCTGGACTCGATCGTCCTCCTGCTGCTGAGCCTCGCGCAGACCGCCGCCGTCGTGGTCCTCGCCGTCCGGGAGCGCCGCGCTGCCCGGCGCCCGGCCCCCGCCAGGACCGCCTGACCCTGGACCGCCGCACCTCGTCGCCACGCGCACCGAGGCACCACGCGCACTGAGGAACCACGCGCACTGAGGAACCACCTGCGCCGCGTCACCACCTGCCCCACCTCCCCGTCACCGCACGAAAGGCAGCTGTGCCATGGCCGAACACCGCCACCACTGGGTCCGCGCCGCCGGGCGCCCCGCTCGCGTCGCCGCCCGCGCGACGCTCGACCTGCCGCCCGTGCTCGCCGTGGTGAACGCCGACCGCCGACTGCGCGGGCCCTACACGGCCGTCGGGTCGATCCTGCGGGCGACCCTGCCCGACGCGCTCGCGCGCTGCCCCGAAGCCGTCACCGGGCACGACATCGAGATCCTCTCGACCACCCCCGAACTGCGGGACCTGGTGCCCGCCACCCGCGAGACGCTCACCTCGCTCGCGGTGCCCAAGGAACGCACCCGCTTCTACTCCGCGCTGCGCACCCTGCGGATCGCCCACGGCCTGGTCGAGTTCCTGGAGGCGTACCTGCGCGCCCTCGGCACGGGCCCGCACACCCTGGTCGTCGAGGACGCGCACCGGGCCGATCCGACCGACGGCGAATTCCTCGCCGTTCTGTTGCGACGGATCGACCCGGCACTGCTGACCGTGGTCGTGACCACCGGCACCGAGCCGCTGGAGCGTCCGGCCGGTCCGGGCCGCGAGACGCTGCCCGACGCGCTCGCCGCCCACTGCGCGGTGCTCGACCCGGCCGCCCCCGAGCCCGCGGCCGAACCGGATCCCGCCGGGCAGGAGCGGGCCGAACTCGGCCGCGCCCTCATCGCCGCCGACGGCATCGGTGACGAGGCCGACGCGCTCGCCGCCTACCTGGCGCTCCCGGCCGACGAACGCGCCCGCCTGCACGACCTGCGGCGCGCCGAGCTGGAGACGGCCGGCGAGTCCTCGCTCAGGCTGGGGGCCATCGCTTGGCACGCGGAGCACGGCAGCGATCCCGCCGGTGTCGGGGCGGACGTCCTGCGCCACGCCCTCGACCACTGCATGGACCTCGGCTACTACCACGCCGTGGTGGATCTCGGCGAGCGCGGCCGACAGCTGGTGACGCACGAGAGCAATCCGAACCACTGGTGGGCCTTCACCACCAAGATGACCACCTCCTTCGCGGCGCTCGGCCTGGCGGAGCGGGCCCTGCCGCTGTACGACGAGGCCCGTGCGCTCAGCGCCTCGCCCGAGGTCCACATGCAGGCCGCGTACGCCACCGCCATGCTGCACACCCGGCACTTCGAGGCCGGGCGCCGGGACCACCAGTTGGCCCGTGCCTGGGTCAACCAGGCCATCGCCTTCGCCCGTTGGCACCCGGACCCGAAGGAGCGGGAGGCGCGGGTCGTGTTCAACCGCAACGGGCTCGCGCTGATCGAGGTCCACCAGGGGCGCCCGGCCGCCGCGTTGGAGCTGCTGGACGCCTGCATCGCCCGGCTGGACGAGACCCTGCAGCCCGACGAGCACGCGCTGCACCGTTCGGTGCTGCTCTACAACCGGGCCCAGGTGCACGCGGCACTCGGCCACCACACCGAGGCCGTCGCCGACTACACCGCGGTGATCGAGTGCGACCCCAACTACGCCGAGTACCACTTCGACCGGGGCATGCTCTGGCGCGACCTCGGTGAGCCGGAGCGGGCCCTGGCCGACTACGAGCACGCCATCCGGCTCTCCCCGCCCTTCCCCGAGGCCTACTTCAACCGGGCGGACGTCCTGGCCGAGCTGGGCGAGACCGAGGCCGCGGCGGCGGACTTCGGATATGTGCTCCAGCTCGACCCGGAGTTCGAGGAGGCCCGGATCAACCGGGCCGCCCTGCTGCTCGAGGCGGGCTCCCACGACCTCGCCCGGGCGGACATCGCCGCCGGGCTGGAGCGGAACCCGAAGAACGCCCGACTCCTCTGCCTGAAGGGGCAGTTGCTGGCCGCGGAGGAGGACCTCGCGGCGGCGGCCGGGGCCTACGCGGAGGCCGTCGACGTCGACCCCGGGTCCGCCGAGGCGTGGGCGCTGCTCGGGGAACTCCGCTACCAGGAGGGCGACTTGGACGGGGCGGGCAGCCATCTGGCCCGCGCGGTCGAGCTGTCCGCGGAACCGGGCATCCGGTTCAACCTGGCCGTGGTCCACCACGACGCCGGCCGGTACGGGGAGGCCGTGCGGCTGCTGGACGAGGTGGTGGACGCGACCGAGGACGTCGACGCCCGCCTCCAGCGGGCCCGTTGTCTGCTCGGGCTGGACCGTCCCGAGGCGGCCAAGGCCGATCTGCTCGCCTGCCTGGAGGCCGATTCCGGGGCCGCGGAACAGGTGTACGGACTGATGCCCGAGCTGGCCCGGGGCTGAACCGCCCTTCCCCGCATCGTCGCCCCGCCGGACCCGCGGCCGCCCGCC
>NZ_JZWY01000652.1:0-15336 GCF_000966955.1 Streptomyces sp. NRRL S-495 | reverse complement strand
GCCCGTCCGCGTGGACCTCACCGCGCCGCAGCGACCCCGGCCAGCTCCGCCCGCACCCGGCGCCGGACATGGGCCATGACCGGTGAACGGCGGTAGGCGGCGGCCACCTCGACCAGCCACGCCGCCTCCTCGCGCAGACCGGCCGCGAGCGGGTGCGGCACCCAGCCCTCGGCGGGGCCGGCAGGGAACCGGTGCCCGGCGCGGGCGGCCTCCAGGGCGGCGGCGATCGTGGCGGCCTCGACCACGATCGCGAACTCCTCCGTCCCGGCCGGGCGGACCACCTCGCCCACCCAGAACGGCACCAGGGGGTGCAGATGCGGGCGCAGGGACAGCTGGCCGTCGCGGACCACGGCTCGGGCGTGACGAGTTCGATCTCCGGCCGCTCCGCCCGCAGCGCCGACCAGAGGGGGCCGAGCCGGCGGAGGTCGACCCAGTCACGGACCGGTCCGCCCCCGTCACCCATGCCGCACCGCGCCGCGTGCGAGCGGTCCGCCGAGCCCGGACCCCAACCGGAGGACGCCCTCGGCCAGTTGCCCGACCACCGAGGACCGCTGACGCCGCAGCACCCGGTGCAGGGCCAGGGAAGCGACGAGTTCCGCCTCCCGCTCCTGCCGCTGGGTGTACGCCGACCGCCCGAGCACCCGGCGGACCAGCTCGCCCGACAACCGGGGTGTCAACGCCTCCCGGACGTCCTCGGCGAGCCGGGCTCCGTCCCCGGTATGCCGGCAGAGGAGGTGGCCGATCTCGTGCAGCACGATGTGCTGCTGGTGCAGCGCGGTGGTGTCGACGGCGTAGCCGATGTAGTCCGCGCGATCGGTGCTGATCAGCACCCCGCAGGGCGAGTGCGCGGGTCCGGAGAGCGGGATCAGCTCGATGGGTCTGCCCCGCAGCCGGGCGAGCGAATCCGTCAGCGCCCGGATGTCGAAGGGCTCCGGGAGCGGTATCGAGTCCGCGACGCCGCGACATCGGAGCCAGAGCCCCCGCTCGACCCCACCCGGATGCCCCATGTCCGTACCCCCGATGCTCCACCGCCCAATTCGGGAGGCGATCCTACGGACGGGGGAGCCCCGGGAGAACCGCTTCGACAGCGATTGCCGCTACCTGCCGCCGCGTTCGCCGCCGGACCCGCCACTGGATCCCCCACCGGGCCCGCCGTCGGGCCTGCCCGCGGCCTCACGGCGGGCGATCGCCTCGATCATGTCGCTGATCGTGCCGAGCCCCTCGGGCGACAGGGCCACCGCGCGCAGCGCCACGTCCCGCACCCCGGCGTCCCGCAGCGCGCCGAGCAGCGCCAGCTCCTCGGTGATCCGCACGCTCTGCCGGTCGTCGAAGAAGTACGCGGGCGGCACCTGGAAGAACTGGGCCAGCGCCTCCAGATGACGCTTCGTCGGATTGTCCCGGCGGCCGGTGCGGAGCTGCCACAGATAGGTCGCCGAGAACGTCTCGCCGGTTGCCTCGCGGCAGGCCCGGGCGACCTCCTCGTGGGTGTACGGCTCGCGGTCGGGGCGGCGGACCACGTCGAACAACCGGTCCAGCTTCGCTGCGAGCGTGGACGCACCGGAGTCTGCTTCGGGCACGGCGCACCTCTTCCCTCACCCCGCGGACACGCCCCGTGCGTGTGCGGAACCACCACTCGCGACCGATCACCCATTCTAGGGGCCGCCGTCAAACCCCCGTCCGCGGCCGGGAAGCACCCGAAGTCCCCGGCCGGCCGGGCCGGTTACCAGTCCAGCGGCTTCCCGTCGCGGAAGAACCCGCCGCTGGGCCCGGAGTCGGGCAGGGTCGCGGCCCAGACGACGCCGGCGGCCCCCTGGTCGACGGGCGCGCCGCCGGGCCCGCCCATGTCGGTGGCGATCCAGCCGGGGCAGACGGCGTTGACCAGGATCCGGTCGCCGCGCAGTTCGGCCGCGAGCTTGCGGGTCAGCGCGTTGAGGGCGGCCTTCGAGACCCCGTAGGCGGGCGTCCCGCCCGACATGTGGGTCAGCGATCCGGACTCGCTGGACACGTTGACCAGGCGGGGGTGCGCCGAGCGGCGCAGCAGCGGGAGGAACGCCTGCGCGGTGCGCCACGCGCCGAACAGGTTGGTCTCCAGGGTCCGGGCGACCTCGTCGAGGTCGACGTCGGTGGCGCGTCGCCCGGTGTCGTAGTTGACGGCGGCGTTGTTGACGAGGACGTCGAGGCGGCCGAACCGCGCGTCGACGGTGCGGGCGAGGTCGTCGACGCCCTCGGCGTCGGTGACGTCCAGCCGGTACGGCAGCAGCGTGCCGGGGACGTCGGGGGCCAGCTCGGCCGCGGCCCGTTCGGCGTCGGCGGCCCGGCGGGCGCACAGCAGGACGGTGTGGCCGAGCCCGGCGAGCTGACGCGCGGTCTCCCGGCCGATTCCCCGGTTGGCGCCCGTGACCAGCGATACCGGCGGGGTGGTGCTCATGCGTGCTCCTCGGCGGGGACGATCGGTACCCGGGGCACGACGTCCGTCCCCCGGCGGCCACCGAAGTGTTCCACGCCGGGTGGACGGGAGCGGTGTCGCCCCGGTCGGCTACGCCTCCTGGTCCCGGGCGTTCTCCACCTGGCAGGGCGACGACCATGTCCACCTGGACTGCCTGTTCGTCATCGAGCCGCACCGGGGCGAGGGCTGGGGGCGCGCCCTGCTCGACGCCGTGAAGGACGCGGCCGCGGCCCGCGGCGTCGCCGAGGTGCAGTGGCAGACCCCCGACTGGAACGCCGACGCGATCCGCTTCTACCACCGCGCGGGAGCGCTGGGGCGGCCCAAGGTCAGGTTCTCGCTCCCGCTCTGACCGCCGACAGGCCCGGCCGGGTTCAGCGGTACCAGGCGCGGATGGCGGTGGCGGTCTCGCGGACGTCGGCCCGGCCGTCGCGGATCCGTGCGGCCAGTTCGACGGCCGCCTTGGGCTCGGCGGTCACGATGACCCCGGAGGCGCTGAGGTAGGACGCGGCGACGACGGCCGCGAAGTGCTCGTTGGCGAACTCCAGCGCCGGGACGCGGATGAGCTGGTGCATGAGGGCGGCCGCGCGCTGGTGCACGCCGCCGTACACCGCCACGTCCATCACCTCGTCGACATGGCGGGCCACCGCCGCGGCGAGGGTGCCGTAGTCCGTGACATCGGGATCGGCACGCAGGAACTGCTGGGCGACCTCCAGCAGCCAGGTGCGGTCGACGCGCAGGATCACGCCGCGTCCGCCGTCCCGGACCGGTGCCCGGCCCCGCCCTGCGGGTAGGGGCCGAACTCGGCCTCGAACGCCGGTGCCCACACCTGGGAGAAGTGCGCGGCGGCGGTCAGGAACCGCTCGCGCCGCTCGTCGGCCTCCTCCGCCAGGACCTTGCGGGCGTAGTCCGGCAGGCTCATCCCGGCCGCCTCCGCCCGCTGCTCTAGGGCCTCGTGGGTTTCCTCGTCGATGCGCAGGTTCAGTTGCTTCACGCGTGGCAGCGTAGCGGCGCGTACACCTCGCTACAAGACGAGCGAGCCTGGCGGGGCTCCGACGTACTCAGGCAGAGGTGTCGAGGGCCGACGCACCGAGGGCCGGAGGCTGCCAGTCGTACGTCGGGCCGGAGCGGCCGAGCAGGGTACGGGCGGGCAGCAGCCCGGCCAGGGCGAGCGCGGTGTCGCGCAGGAAGGCCGCGGCGGGGGTCCGGAGGGCGACGAGGTCGCCGATCCGACGCGACCCGGCGACGATGCCGGTGGTGCGCGGCAGCCGGGCGGCGGTGTAGGCGGGGAGGGTGGCGGCCGGGTCCCTGGACGGCATGAGCGGGGCGGCGAGGACGACGGCGTCCTCGATCGCCTGGCAGGCGCCCTGGCCCTGGAACGGGCACATCGCGTGGGCGGCGTCGCCGAGCAGGGCGACCCGGCCGAGGTGGTGGGCTGGCAGGGGATCGGCCCAGACGTCGTGGCGCAGGACGCGCCCGGGTTCGGCGAGCGCCAGGAGCTGGGGCACGGGTGCGCACCAGGTGCCGAACCGGCGCAGGAGTTCGGCCTTCTCGTCGCCGTCGGCCGCCCGGGCGCCGGCCGGGGCGAGCGCCGCGCCGTACACATAGACCCTGCCGTCGGCGAGCGGGATGACGCCGGCGAGCTGCCCGCGCCCCCAGACCTCGCCGACGGCCGGCGACCACCAGCGCGGCGGACTCCTCCCCGTCGCCGGTGCGGACGACGGCGGGCTCGGTGGCGCTCCCCGGGGTGACGAGGGCGGCGGGCGAGTCGGTGCGGACGGTGCCCTCGGGAAGGGCGTCGACCAGGGCGGCGATGACCTCGGCGCGGGCGACGGCGGCGATGGTGTCGCCGAAGCGCGCCTCGAAGGTCGCCGTGTCGGTGCGGGCGAGCCAGCGGCCGGAGGGGCGGCGCAGGCCGATCGCCGGATGCGGGGCGGCCAGGGCGCGCAGGCGCTCGCCGACGCCGAGCCGGTCGAGAGCGCGCAGGGCGTTGGGGGCGAGGGCCAGCCCGGCCCCGACGGGTTCGAGCGAGGCGGCGCGCTCGTGGACGGTGACCGCGAGGCCCTGCCGGTGCAGGGCGAGGGCGGCCGCGAGCCCGCCGATCCCGCCGCCGATGACGATCGCCCGGTGCGCGTCCGTGGTGAACATGATGAGCCCCTTCTCCCCGCCACTACGGCTGTAGTGGCCTCTGGGCAGTACCGTACTACATCTGTAGTGGCAGTGGACTACTCTTGTAGTGAGAAACATTCGAGCCCCCGGTCGGGGCAGCCCGAGGGAGGGACCATGATCGGACCCATGACGCCGCACCGCCCGACACTGATCGCCGACGCCGCCATTGCCCTGATCGCCGAACGCGGCCTGCGCGGGCTGACCCACCGCGCCGTGGACGAGGAGGCCGGACTGCCCGCAGGCTCGACCTCCAACCTCGCCCGGACCAGGGCCGCCCTGCTCGACCTCGCCCTCGCCCGCATCGTCGAACGGGAGACCGAGGGGAGCCCGGTCATGGCCGGCACGCTCCCCGACGGCGCCGCGGCCCGGGAACTGCTGGTCCAGGGCGGGGCGGACCTGCTGCACCGCGCGCTCACCGTCGGCCGCACGCTCACCCTGGCCCGGCTCGAACTCGCCCTGGAAGCCACCCGCCGGCCCGAGCTGCGCACCGGCTACGACCGGCTGGGCGCCCGCTTCACGGACCTCGCCACCGCCCTGCTGGCGCGGTGCGGCTCCACCGACCCGGCGGGCGACGCCCGGCGGCTGATCCGCTGGTGCGACGGGGTGCTGTTCAACTCGACGGCGGGGAGCGGTCACGACCGGGTGCCGACGCCGGAGGAGCTGCGCGGCGAGACGGCGCGGTATCTGGCCGCGTTGCTCGACCGCGACTGACCGGCCGCCCCGACGCCCCGCCCCGGAGACGCAGGATCGCCCCGGCCGAGGCGGCCGGGGCGATCGGAGCCGAAGGGCTCAGGAACCGCAGGGGGCGGGGATCAGACCGCGACCCGTTCGGGCCGCTCCTCCGCCACCGCGTCGGCGGGCCGGTTCGCGTCGGCGGGCGTGTTCTCCCGGGGGACGGGCAGGACGGCCATGATCACGCCGGAGACCACGATGGTCGCCGCCCAGGCGAGTCCGTACCGGCCGACGGGGGTGTCGGACAGCGGGCCGGCGAACCAGTCGCACTTGGTGAAGGCCAGCCCGACCAGCAGCGCGAGCACCCACGACACCATCGCCTGCCAGCAGAAGCCGCCGACGTACCAGTAGCGGCTGCTCCGGCCGGTGTCCATCAGCGCGGCGGCGTCGTAGCGCACCGCGCGCGAGCGGCGGCGGAACATGTCCACCGCGTAGACGCCGATCCAGGCCGAGAAGGAGACGGCGAGCAGGATCAGGAAGGTGATGAAGGAGCCCAGGAAGCTCGTGGCGACCAGCATCAGCAGCAGGCCGCCGACCAGCGAGATCACGGCGTTGATGCTGACGGCCATGGCGCGCGGCAGCTTGACGCCCATGGTCTGGGCGGTGAAGCCGGCCGAGTACATGGAGAGGCTGTTGATCAGCAGCATGCCCACGATGGCGGTCAGCAGGTACGGCACGGCCAGCCAGGTCGGCAGCAGGTCGCCGAGGAAGGAGACCGGGTCCGCGGCCTCGGCCAGGCCGGGGGAGGCCACCGCCATCACGGCGCCCATCAGCACCATCGGCACCATCACCAGTCCGGCGCCGGAGACCGTCACGCCGACGATCTTCCGGCCGGAGGCGGAGTGCGGCAGGTAGCGGGCGAAGTCGGGGCCGGTGGGGACCCAGCTGATGCCGCCGGCGGCGATGGTCCCGATGCCGGCGACCATCATCGCGGTGGTGCCCGCGGGCTTGGCGAAGACCTCGCTCCAGTCCATGGTCGCGACCAGGTAGCCGAGCACCAGGACGCTGAACACGCCGAAGAGGTAGGTCGACCACGTGTTGCAGACGTTCAGCGCCTTCCGGCCCAGGCCGGAGACCAGGAAGGTGCAGGCGACGAAGACGAAGAGCGTGACGACGATCAGCGCGGTGTTGCTCCTGACGCCGAGGAGCAGGTCGAGGACGGTCAGGACCGCGTAGGCGCCGGTGACGGCGTTGATCGTCTCCCAGCCGAACCGGGCGATCCAGAGGATCGCGCCGGGGAAGAGGTTGCCCCGCACGCCGAAGGTGGCCCGGGAGAGCGTGGCACCGGGGGCCCCGCCCCACTTTCCGGAGACCGAGAGCAGTCCGACCATGCCGAAGGAGGCGAGCGCGGCGCATGCGGCCACGATCAGGACCTGCCAGAAGTTCAGCTGGTTGAACACCACCAGGGCCGCGCCCATGGTGAGCAGCAGGACGCTGATGTTCGCCGCGACCCAGGTCGGGAAGAGCTCGCGGACTCTGCCCCGGCGCTCGTGGTCCGGGACGGGTTCGATACCGCGGGTCTCCATCGCGCCGTCGGTCTCGGCGGTGGACGGGTTGTCCATGAGGGTGGCTCCGTGCGTGTGAAGCGGGAGATTAATCGGGCAAAGTCGAACATTTATGGAAGTCTTCGCGCGTAGCGCGAAGGTTGGGTCATCCTACTTTGTCCGCTTCGGCCCGGGACGCGGCCCCGGCTCCAGTCCCGGCCCCGGTCCAGGCCCCAGGTTCAGCCCCGGTCCCGGCTCCGAATTGCCGTCGACGGATCCGCGGGCCGCTCTTATGATCTTGATCATGGCAACGCGACTTGTACAGATCAACATGAAGGCCCAGGACGACGCCGCGCTGGGGCGGTTCTGGGCCGAGGTGCTCGGCTGGGGGATCGACAGCGAGGGCCCCGGGGTGACCAACCTCGAACCGGTGGGGCTCCCCTACCCGGACCCGTCGACGATCTTCATCGACCTCGTGGCCCGTCCGGAGCCCAAGACCGGGAAGAACCGGGTGCACCTCGATCTGGCCACCACCTCGGCCGCCCACCAGGCGGAGCTGGTCGCACGTCTGAAGGACCTCGGCGCGACGCTCGCCGACGTGGGCCAGGGCGACGTCCCCTGGACGGTCATGGCGGACCCGGAGGGCAACGAGTTCTGCGTCCTGGAGCCCCGCCCGGTCTACGGGGACACCGGGCCGGTCGCGGCGGTGGTGGTCGACTGCGCCGACCCGCGCGAGATGGCGCGTTTCTGGGGCGAGGCGATGGACTGGACGGTGCACGAGGTCGCCGACGACCACGCGACCATGCGGTCCGCCCAGGGCGTCGGCCCGTACCTGGAGTTCGTCCGCACCCCCGACGCCAAGACCGGGTGGAACCGCGTCCACCTCGACATCCGCCCCTACCCGGGGGGCGACGTGGAGGTGGAGGCGGCCCGGCTGCGCGCCCTGGGAGCCACCGATCCGGGGTTCGACCGGTCCGCGATCTCGTGGACGGTCATGGCGGACCCGGAGGGCAACGAGTTCTGCCTGCTCAGCCCCAAGTGAGGCCGGGGGCGCCCCCCGGCGGCCCTCAGCGGCCGGGGGCGTCCGTCGGCGGGGCGTCCAGGACCCGGAAGGAGAGCCCGGCCGAGGCCAGCCGGTCGATCAGCGGACGCCCCATCGCCACGGCCGTGGTCAGCTGCCCGGCCGTGGTCGGCAGGTCGTCGTAGGCGAGGCACAGCGCGGACTCGGCGAGCATGACCGCGGTCTCCTGGTAGCCGGGATCGCCCCCGGACACCTCGGTGACCAGCGGCCGGCCGAGGTCCGTCCGGGCCACGAACCGCACGGTGAACCAGGACCCGGCCCGCTGCCGCGCGCCCGGTCCCTCGCCGGGCTTGCGCAGCCGCTCCAGCGCGCGGCGCAGCGGCCGCAGCTGGGCGGCGAGGGCGATCGCCGTGACCGCGACCACGCCGCCGACCGCGATCGGCAGCCGTCGCACCACGGCGTAGTGGGTGTAGCCGAAGTCCGGGCCGTAGGCGTCCAGCGCGGCGGCCGAGCGCCCCACCACCTGCGGGTCGATGGTGGGGAGCGGCAGCGCCCAGGCCCGGGCCGCCCGGGACCGGTGCGGTCGGCCGGCCGGTGTGCGGACGCGCCGTCCCCGGGGCCGGGGCTCGGCCGCGCGGCGTTCCCGGGCGGCCCGCGCCATCGCGCGCGGCCTGGAGAAGGCGGTCATAGCCGAGGCCAGGGTGCCGCCGGAGACGGTGCCGGCGACGCGGACGAACCCCTCGACCGAGATCCGCTCCGGTGTCGCGCCGCGGCGCAGCAGCTCCTCGACGGTGAACAGCACGCCGAGGTCGTGCGGCACCGAGTCGAAGCCGCAGGCATGGACCAGCCGCGCGCCGGTGGCCACCGCCCGCTCGTGGTGGCGCAGGTACATCCGGTCGACGAACTCGGGCTCGCCGGTGAGGTCCACGTAGTCGGTCCCGCTGTCCGCGCAGGCGGCCACCAGCGGCTCGCCGTGGCGCAGGTAGGGGCCGACCGTGGACACCACCACCCGGGCCGAGGCGGCCACCTTCCGCAGGGCCTCGCGGTCCGCGGCGTCGGCGACCAGCAGCGGCAGTTCGGCGCAGCGCGGATCGATCGCGGCGAGTCCGGCCCGGACGGCGGCGAGCCGGTCCGCGTCCCGGCCGGCGAGCGCCCAGCGGCAGCCCTCGGGCACGGCCCGGGCCAGGTACTCGGCGGTGAGCCGCCCGGTGAACCCGGTGGCGCCGAACAGGACGAGGTCGTACGGGCGCGCTGCGGCCATCAACAGTCCCTACTCGTGGGTAATCGCCTGCGTCACGCTAGGAGTCCGCCGCAGCACTGTCAACGACGCCGCCACGGACACGTCCCCCCGACCACGGCTGATCGTCCGTCGGATCACTTCGCCCGCATGGGTCGAGCGACCGCCGTCCACCGCCGTCACCCGGACGCGCGCGTGCTCGACGGTGTGGGACGGGAGCGGAACGGGAAGGGGAGAACGCGCGCCCGACGGCAGGAAACAAGCGATCGGAGCCGACCGTGAATCCAGCGCCCAGCCGCAGCCGCAGGGGGACGAACCACGCGATCGTGCTCGGTGCGGGCATCGGCGGCCTCTGTGCCGCCGGGGCCCTGTCCGGAGCCTTCGAGCGGGTCACCGTCGTCGAACGGGACACCTTCCCGGCCGTCCCCGGTGTCCGGCGCGGAGTGCCGCAGGGGGCGCACGTCCATTCGCTCACACCCGGTGGCGCGCAGATCCTGGAGGAGTCCTTCCCCGGCTTCGTCGAGGAGCTGGCGGCCGCGGGCGGTACGCTCGCCGGCGCCCTGGACGAGCTCGACATCGTGTTCTTCGGCTCGCGCCTGCGACAGGTGCCGCTCGGCCGGGTGCTCCAGGTGAGCCGGCCCTTCCTGGAGGACCGGCTGCGCGCCAGGGTCCAGGCCCTTCCGAACGTCGACCTGCGGACCGGACTCGAAGCCACTGATCCCGTCGCCACCGGCTCCGCCGGAGTGACCGGAGTCCGGCTGGCCCGCCCGGGGGAGGCCGACGTCGTCGAGACCGTCGACGCGGACCTCGTCGTGGACGCGATGGGGCGCGCCGGAAGGGGCGCCGCCTGGCACCGGTCCTTGGGTTACGAGCAGCCCGCGACGCAGCGCCTCCAGGTCGGCGTCGCCTACGCCAGCCGCCGCTACCGGGTGCCACCGGGCGCCCTGGGGGCGGCCAAGGGCGTCCTGATCGGCGCGACCCAGGCCCGCCCCCGCGGCGCGGTCCTCACCCAGCAGGAGAACGACGCCTGGGTGCTCTCCCTCTACGGATTCGGCAAGGCGAACCACCCGCCGGGCAGGCCGGAGGAGTTCCTCGGCTTCGCCGACGGCCTGCTCCCCGCCGACACCCGGTCCGCGCTCCGCGCCGCCGAGCCGATCTCCGGGATCTCCTCGTTCCGCTACCCGGCCTCGGTCCGCCGCGACTTCCACCGGCTGCGCCGGCTGCCCGAGGGGCTGATCTCCATCGGGGACGCGGTGTGCAGTCTCAACCCGATCTACGGGGCGGGCATGGCCGTCGCCGCCCTGGAGGCGAAGGCCCTGCGGGACTGCCTCGACGGCGGCGTGGTCGAGGGCCTGCCCCGGCGCTTCTACCGGGAGGCCGCCCGCGCCGTGCGGCTCCCGTGGCTGTTCTCGACCATGGCTGACCGGTCCATGCCGCAGGTCCCGGGCACCCACCCCGTCCTGGCCGGCCTGCTGGCGAACGCCTTCCGCGCGACCATGCGCGCCGCGGCCGCCGACGCCCGGGTCGCCGCCGCGGTCTGGAACGCCGTCAGCCTCACCGGCTCCCCGGCGGAACTGGCGCACCCGAGGGTGATGGCGTCCGTGCTCCGCCACTGGTCACCGCCCCGCACCAGAACTGTCGGCGCCCTGCCCGGAAAGGACTGATCCTCGTGCCGGAATTCGACGAGAGCGAGCGGAAGGCGTTCGTGGAACGCTGGGTGGCCATGTGGGAGTCCCCGACGGCTCCCGCCGATGCCATGGCGTACTACACGGAGGACGCCGTCATCGAGGACAAGGCGTTCGGTCACACCTACCGGGGCCACCAGGAGCTGCACGAGTACTTCGCCCGGGCCGGCGAGCTGTTCTCCGACATCCGGTCCGTCAGCGTGGGCGTGCTGGTCGGCCGGTCGCACGCGGTGGCGCACGTGCAGTACGGCGCCACCGTCAGGGAGCCGTTCCTCTGCCTGCCGGAGTCCAGCCGGGGGAAGGGCTTCTCGCTGTACGTGATGAGCCAGCTCGAATTCGCCGAGGACGGGCGGATCGTCAGGTCGGTGGACGCGTACGACCGCACCACGGTCCTCCAGCAGCTCGGCGTCCTCCCCGCCACCGTCCTCGCCCCGGCCGAGGTCCGCACCCCCTTCTCCGGCACCACGCCCTCCGCCTGAGCCCCCGGCGACCCGCGCTGCCGGGTGAGCGTTCAGTGCCAGGTCATTGCAATGAGTGGATGCCGACGTTGCATTGAGATCAAGTTGATTGCAACGAATCTAGCATCACTGACCTGCAAAGTCATCAATACTGTGCTGCTTGCAAGTTGTGAAATCTGGAAAAGCAACCTAGCTTCTGTGTCGGACCGCAGAGGGCGACAAAAAACTTCTTCCGCCGGGAGCGATGAGTTCCGCCCCGCCGACCGGTCTGACCGTATGAAAGCAAGCAGCACCCACGACACAGGGAGATCCTGATGCGCAAGCTCACCGCAGGTCTGTTCATCGCCGCCGACGGCGTGGTGGAGAGCCCGGACCAGTGGCACTTCCCCTACTTCGACGAGGAGATGGGCGCGGCGGTCGGCGCCCAGCTGGCGGCGGCGGACACCGTGCTGCTCGGCCGTGCCACCTACGAGAGTTTCGCCGAGGTCTGGCCGACCCGTGAGGACGCGGGCGGCGAGGAGGGCGGAATGGCGAAGGCGCTCGGGGACGCGCGCAAGGTCGTCGTCTCCCGCTCGGAGCTGGAGCTGACCTGGCGCAACTCCGAGCAGTTGCAGGGCGACCTGGTCGAGGGCGTCACCGCGCTGAAGCAGGAGGAGGGCGGCCCGATCGGGATGTCCGGCTCGGTCTCGGTGGTGCGGGCGCTGCTGGCCGCCGGGCTGATCGACGAGTTGCACCTGCTCGTCCACCCGATCGCGGTCGGGCGCGGCATCCGCCTGTTCGAGGAGGGCGTCGACCCGATCCGGCTGAAGCTCCTGAGCAGCACGGCCTTCGCCAGCGGGGTCCTGAACACCGTCTACGGCCCGGCGGACCAGTAGCCGACCCGGTCCGTTCGAAAGTGCTATCAGCCGCTCACAATAGATATGCATAAAGCGATCCGTATTCACCCTATTAGGGAGTGGCGCTGCTCGATTGTCGAGGTGAATGATTCAAGTCGCCCGGCCTGCGCAATCCCGCACGGGATTGCGCAGGAGTCCCACCAGGGCACTTCTCCGTGCGTATGAAGATCGGAGGAGCGGGCGCCCAGCGGACAGTGGAGATGGCTGATCGTGATCGACTACTTCAACGGCATGCCGGCCGACGTCATCGAGGCGACGGACGGCTGGCAGAAGGCCCGGGCCAGCCAGGGCACGGGTGCCTGTGTGGAGCTGCGGAAACTGAACGACGGCCAGGTGGCCCTGCGCAACAGCCGCTTCCCGAGCGGTCCGGCCCTGGTCCTCACCGCGCCGGAGATCGCGGCACTCCTGAACGGCGTGAAGGACGGCGAATTCGACCACCTGGCGGTTTGAGTTCGTAGCACCGTCACCCGGGTCCAGCGGTCCGGCGTGACGACGGAGCCCCCCTTGTGTGAAGCTGAACCCGACCGTTCGGGGTGAGCTTCGAGATTGTGCCCAAGGGGGGCTCTTTGGCCATGGAGGACCGTGCAGTTCCGTTCGGGCGGCCCGCGCCCGACCCGCCGGGATCCTGGGGCGTTCCCGCCCTGCTCCTGGGTGCGGAGCTGAAGATCGAACGCGGCACCCTGACCCAGCGGGAGGTGCTGGCGAGGGCCAGGGTCAGGGTCTCCACCTCGGTCTACAGCCGGATCGAGAACGGCGAGATGCGGATCGACAAGCCGGCCGTGGTCGAAGTCCTCCTGGACGCCCTCGGCGTACGCCCCGGGCCTCGGCGTGGGCAGTTGCTCCAACTCGCCCACGACGCCTCGGCGGAGGGGTGGGCCAACTCGGTGCGGACCCGCTCCCGCGCCGCCTACCGCGAGGCCGTGCCGGACTCGATGCTGCGGCTCACCAGCCTGGAGGAGTGGGCCGCGCGGCAGATCATCATCGACACCAATGTGATCCCCGGGGTGCTCCAGATCCCCCGGTACCGCGAGGTGGTGACGGGCCGGACCCTGCTCGCCAGCCAGCGGAGGCTCGCGGGCCGGATCATCGAGGTCCGGGGCCTGCGCGCCGACCGCTTCGCGAGCAGGCTCCCGAGGTCGACCTTCTTCATCCAGCGCAGCGCCCTCTACGCCGACTTCGGTGAACCCCGGATGATGGTCGACCAGCTGTCGGTGCTGCTGCGGCACGTGGACGAGGAGAGTTCACCGGTCGCGGTCAGGGTGATCGCGGTGGAGAACCCCCTCGCGCTCCAGGTGACTTCGCTGATCCGGCTCAGCTTCGCGCGGGGCTCGTTCGCCGCGCCGGACGTCATCTACACCGAGGCCGGGGGGCGGGGCGAGTTCCACCGGGGCCCGATCGCCGGCGAGGAGGCCGACAGCGACTACCTCGACTACCAGGACCTCAGTGACAGTGTCATCCGGCAGGCTCCGGGGCCGGTGCCGAGCCGTGAACTGGTCGTGGAGGCGCTCGACTGGCACCGCGCCCGCCTCTGACGCCGCCCCGCAGCCCACGCCACCCCGCGATCCATGCCGCCCCCGGTCCCGCCGGGGGCGGCGGCTTCAGTCGACGGTGGCCAGGCCCCCGAACTCGATCCACTCCTGGGTGGCCTGGCGCCGGACCAGATCGGTGTCCGGCCGCCAGTCCGTGACGTCGAGCAGACCGACCTCCTCGACCCGGAGGCGGGGGACGGTGAAGAGCTCGGCCACCTCGGCCTTGGTCCGCACCCGGCCCCAGCGGTCGCCGGTCTGTTCCCGCATCAGCTCGGTGACCGCGTCGCGGATCCGGGCGTCCTCGCTGACGAGCTGGCAGATCACCACGACACTGCCGGGGGCGAGCAGGCGCACGGTGTCCTCGATCATCCGGCGCGGGTTCCCCCGGTCGTCGTCGGGGACGCAGTGCAGCACGGACACGAACAGCGCGGCCACCGGCCGGCGGAAGTCGATGATCCGCGCCGCGTCGGCCGCGATGGCCGCGGTCTCCCGCATGTCCGAGGGCAGGATGAGCACGTTCCGGTTCTCCTCCAGGAAGGCGCGTCCGTAGCCGAGGACCAGCGGGTCGTTGTCGATGTAGACCACCTTGCAGTCCGGATCGACGCTCTGGGCGACCTGGTGCACATTGTTCTGGGTGGGCAGGCCCGAGCCGTGGTCGAGGAACTGCCTGATCCCGTAGCGCCGGGCGATATGGCGCACCACCCGTTCCAGGAAGGCCCGGTTGTTGAGCGCCAGTTCCCGGGTGCTGGGGGCGGTCACCAGCAGCTGGTCGCAGGCCTCGCGGTCGCACGGGTAGTTGTAGTGCCCGCCCAGGAGGTAGTCGTACATCCGCGCCGCACTGGGCGTGTCCGCGTCAACGTAATGATCCCGCGTTCCGGCCCTCGCGTCGTCCACGATGCTCCCTTGTCTGTGCCGAAGTCCCTTGTCGACAAGCCATTGTGATGACACGTCATCCTAGGTCGGCCCGATCGCGGTTGAAACAACCCGGGTGGGTGAACTGTGGCGGGGCATGGCGATTCCGTGGCGCACCGGCGTCCGAGGGGGAGCGGTCGGGTGCGCCACGATGGGACCGGCGTCTGCGCGGGGTCTGCGGTCAGGCGCCCCCGTTCCGGCCGCCGGGGTCTAGTTCGGCCAGGATCCGGCGGGCGGCCCGGAGTTGGACCTGCAACTCGGGTTCGCCCACGCCCATCAGGGCCGCGGCGGCCTTGGGCGCGAGGCCAAGGCGCTCGTGCAGGAGCGCGGCGTCGGCCGGCCGCTCGGGCAGTACGCGGTGCAGGTCGTCCGCCGGGGCGTCGGCGGCCTCGGCGCGGGCCGTGGTGACGCTCTCCCGCAGCACGTCCCAGGTGAAGGCGGCGGGGTCCCCGCGGAGCGCCGCGCTCCAGCTCAGCTCGGCCCGGCGCAGGACCCGCGCGACGACCGTCGCCGCCAGTGAGCGGTCACCCAGGCGGGCGCGGGCGTACTGCTCGTAGCTGTGGCGGTGGAGCTGGACGAAGGCCGCGTAGCCGACCGGGCCGGTCGCGGGCCTGTGCGGACTGGGCACCATGCCTCCGATCGGTGTCGGGTCGCAGGTGTGCGGGGGCAGTCGAGTGGCTCAGGAGGTGCGCGTGGTGCGCGGGGCGCGCGCCCGGGGCCGGAGTTCCGGGTCGGGGGCGCGCGTCGACCGGCCTCCGCCAGGACGGGGC
>NZ_JZWY01000651.1:0-15014 GCF_000966955.1 Streptomyces sp. NRRL S-495 | reverse complement strand
GGGGCCGGGGGCGGTCCGCTCAGCGGTGGCGGGTCCGGCGGTCCGGGGGCGGCCCGGTCCGGGAGGCCCGACCCGCCCTCAGCAGGCCGGGGATCGTCGCGGGGCATTCCGGCCCGGCCGCGCCGTCGGCGTACGCCGCCCGGTCGGCCGCGAACAGGAGGGTCGGCCGGTCGAGTTGGGCCCGTCCGGGGTGGCGCGCAGGCTGCGGGATCCCGTGGGCGCGCGGTCGCCCCTGCTAGCGTGGGAGATCACCGGGGGCAGGTCCGCCCGCCCCCGGGAGGGTCGGTCATGCACAGGTGTGCCTCATCTTCTGTGATCGGCCCGTGCGCCCCACTCGGTGTCCTACCACTGGGTGGGGCAACCCCGTTACGGGAAAAGGCCGTTGAGCAGAACCGTACCGCCCTGGTGGGCGCGTACCGGCCGTTCCGGACCGCGCGGAATCCCCCGGTCGGATCCGGTCGCGACCCGGTCGAATCCGGGCCGGCGCAGGCCCCGGCCGCCCCCTCCCGGCCAAGTGCGATCACCCGCTGTTCGACCCACGGACGACAGCACCCCGGTGCCGGCCGCACCCCGCCCCTCCGACGGGTCGCACTCCGCTCCTCCGGCGGGCCGCTGCCCGCCCCTTCTGCGGTCGCGCCCCGGGCACCGATGGGCGCAGCCGCTCCGGCCTGGGCTAACCTCCCCTTCGTGAACGATCACCCCGAGCCCTCGACCCTGCGCGTCTTCGTGGCCCTGGCCCCGCCCGACGACGCCAAGGACGAACTGGCCCGGGCCCTGCGCCCCGCCTACGAGACCTTCCCCGGACTGCGCTGGAACCGGATCGAGGACTGGCACATCACCCTGGCCTTCCTCGGCGAAGTTCCCTCCACGGCGGTGCCCCCGCTGCGCGCGGCACTGGCCGCCCCGGCGGCGTCGCGCCCCGCCCTGGACCTGCGTCTGCGCGGCGGCGGCCACTTCGACGAGCGACTCCTGTGGAGCGGGATCGACGGCGACCTGGCGGGACTGCACGCCCTCGCCGCCGAGGTCCGCGAGGTGGTCGGCTCCTGCGGCGTCACCTTCCGGGACCGCCCGCTGCACCCCCACCTCACCCTGGCCCGCTCCCGCCGCGACGATGCCACCAGCGTCCCGCTGGCCGCGGCCGGTCTCACCGGCTTCGAGGGCCGGACCTGGCCGACCGAACGCCTGCACCTCGTCGGCAGCAACATCGGCCGGGGTCCCGGGCCGATCCGCTACCGCGACATCGAGGCGTGGCGGTTCGGCTCCGCCGTCCCGAGCGGCGGTGCGGGCGCCCCCACCGCCAGGTAGCCGGGAAGGCGCACACCGCCCCGGCGGTACGGAGGGTCAGACGCGGTACGCGGCGACGTAGCGCGCCGGGTCGGCGCGCAGGTCGCCGTGCCAGCGGTCGAGGCACTGGGCGGCGAAGGTGCGGCCGGTGGCGGCGATCTCGTCCAGCGGGTCGAGGAGGGCGGGGACGTGGGGCGGTTCCAGGCCGGCCGCGACCCGGGCGTGGAGGCCGGCCCGGGCGAGCCGGAGGAGTTCGACGGCCAGCGGGCGCAGGGGGGTGTCGCCGAGGCGGGTGTCGAGGCCGTGGGCGGGCAGGCGGGCCCGGGCGGCCCGGTGCTCCCCAGCGGTGTGGTGCCGGAGGAGCTCCCAGGCGGCCCGGCAGGACTCCGGGTGGTAGGTGAGGCCGGTCCACAGGGCGGGCAGGGCGGCGAGGTGGGGCCGGGGCGGACCGTCGGCGCCGCGGAGCTCCAGGGTGCGCCGGACCCGGGTGTCGGTCCACAGCTGGGAGAGGTGGCCGGCCCAGTGGTCGAGGGTGGGCGGGGTGCCGTCGTCCAGGCCGTCGCGGATCAGGTCGGCGAAGGTGCCGTCGGGTGCGCGGTGGTAGCGGCCGTCGGCGGTCCGGTAGTGGATCAGCGGGATGCCGAGCGCCCAGTCGACGATGTCGTCGGCGCTCACCTCGGGCCGCAGCGCGGGCGGCAGCAGGCCGTGGCGGCGCGGGTCCATCCGCAGCCAGGACCAGGAGCGGTGCGACAGCAGGCCGCACGGGCGGCCCTCGTGGAGCGGTGAGTTGACGAGCAGGGCGGAGACGACGGGGGCGGCGGCCGTCTGCATCCGCAGCTTCCGGCCGAAGTCCCCGGGGTCGAGGAAGTCGAGGGTGACCTGGGTCGACAGTGACAGCGCCATCACGTACGGCGCCCGGGCGCCGGCCGGGCCGAGGCCGTCGAAGTAGCGGCGCATGACGGCCCCGCGGGTCATCGGCACCCATTCGACGTCGGCGAGCCGGCCGAACGGCAGGTTGCCGCCCGGGACGAGGGCCAGGCCGAACCCGGCGGCCAGGTCGGCGAGCCGCTCCAGCGCCGCCCGGACCTCGTCCATGGCCTTGCCGACGCCCGGGGCCGGGGTCGAGGAGTACTCGATCTGGCCGCCGTGCTCCAGCGTGACGCTGCTGCCGTCGGGCAGCCGGACGCCGGTCAGCCGGCCGGTGTCGAGCTCGGGTTCGCCGCCCCACTGCCGCAGCACCGCCGCCAGCACGGCGTGGACGCCGCGCGGGCCGTGGTAGTGGGCGCCGGTACCGGTGACCGGGTCGAGCAGCCCGCACTCGACCTCCACGCCGACCTGCTCGGTGCTGTGCGGGGCCGCGCTGACCAGGGACCGCAGTGCGGCGCGGTCCAGTGGTTCGCGCGGGCTCATCGGGTGGGCGCCGCGGCCGTGCCCCGTGCGTGCCGGGCGTGTTCCAGCAGGGCACCGACCGCGCCGAGCGCGGACTGCGCCGCGCCCTGGCACCAGGCGTGGGCGCCGGACAGGTGCTCGCCCGCGAAGAAGATCCGGGGCCGCCCGGCCGGGTGCGGGGCGCCGAGCACCGACAGGTAGCGGGTGTGCTCGCCGGGTGTCAGATGGGCGAACGCGCCGCCGCCCATGCCGGTCTGCACGTCCCAGTTGCAGTGCACGATGTCGTCGACGTCCGAGGTGATCCCGGGGTGGAGCTTCTCCAGGCACTCCAGCACCAGGGCCTCCCGGTCGGACTGGTCCAGTGCGGCGAACCGGCGGGCGTTGGCCCCCCACAGATAGGCGCCGAGCAGCGCGGCGGGCTGCGCCGATCGCAGCGGGTCGAGGGCGCCCCAGCGGGGTGTGCCGAAGCCGTTGACGCCGCCGTCGGTGCGCACCGCGTTGTCGGAGGGGTACCAGACCTGCTGGATCGGCAGATCGGTGAAGCTTCCGCCGCCGTGGATGCCGTCCTCGCTCTCCCAGCGGCGGCGGGTCACGTGCAGCACGGTCTTGGCGCTGCTGGCGTAGCTGATGCCGCGCACCGCGTGGCGCTGGGCGTGCGGCAGGCCGGGCGTGACGGTGATCTGGTCGAGCGCGGGGGCCGGGACGCAGCAGACCGCGAAGTCCGCGGTGTCGTCGAGCCGGCCCCCGATCCGGCGTCCGCGCACCCGGACGCCGTCCGGGGTCGGCGCGAGTTCGTCGATCCGGGTGGACAGCCGCAGGGTGCCGGGGCGCAGCGCGCGGACGAAGGCGTGCACCAGGGAGTCGAGGCCGTCGGTGAGTTCGACCTGACCGCGGTGGAAGAGGCCGAAGTAGTCGACCAGGACCTCCAGCAGCGAGGACTGCTCGTAGTGGGCGAGGCCGCTGGCGTGGCCGTAGAGGTCCCAGGCGTCCTGGGAGAGGTGGTCGTGGACGAACTGCCAGAGGGAGACCGAGGCCGCGCGCTCCAGTGCGGGGTCGTCCCAGTGGCCGTCCAGGGCGAGGCGCTGCTGCTCGGTGGTGAAGGACTGCCAGACCGGGCCGAGGATCCGGTCCAGCAGGGCGGACGGCTGGTGGCGCTCCTCCGGCCGCAGGGCGAAGGCGGGGAACAGGGACGCGACGTCCTCCACCCGGGCCCGTCGGCCGCGCAGGTGGTAGTAGGCCCTCGGGTTCCAGTTGACGAACGGGCGGGTCGGGAGCCGGAAGCGGGTCACGTAGTGGAGCACGCAGTGGTGGTTCGCGGGGATGCGCATCGCCCCGAGGTCGGCGTGAGTGCCGTCCCAGAACCGGTGCGTGCGCACGCGGCCGCCCGGGTGGTTGCCGCGTTCGTAGACCACGACCTCGAAGCCGCGCCGCTGCAGCTCGTACGCGCACACCAGCCCGGCGATGCCCGCGCCGATCACGACCACGCGGCCGCCGGGGCCGGCCACCGGGTTCAGCAGAGCCCGGGGGAACGCGAAACTGGAGTCGAACATCGGGGGCGGCCCTTCGCTGGACGGCCCCGACAGCCTGACTGATCGAGCATCAGCAGACCTGCCGGGTATGGGAGTTGGGGTACGGCGGTGGCGGCGCGGGCGGCGGTGCCGGTGGTCGACCGGCCCTCGCTCCGCCCGCGCCCGTGGCGCTCCGGTTCCGGTGCGCGCGCCGGGTGGGCGCCATGGGGGCGGTGGTGCGTGAGCGATCGAACGGGGACCGACCGTCCCGTCGGCCGCGACGGCTACCGGGCAGTCTGCCCGGTCGCGGGGCGTCGGCGGTGCATTGTCACCCGAATGGACGGCGCGCCCGGGGAGGGCTGGGGCGGGGCGGGTGCCGGTCGCCATTCCCGGCCGGGAATTGAGCGGTGACCGGGGTCGGCGGCACGGTGGAGGCACACACCGAACGCCACACCACCGGGGGACCGACCATGACCACCACCGCGCCCGCCGCGACCACCGCCGTCCCGACGACCACCACCGCGTTCCCGTCGACGGCGCGCAGCTACCACCTCGGCGAGGGCAGCGGCCTCGACCGGCTGTCGCTGCGCACGGCCCGGCCGAGGACCCCGGGCCCGGGGGAGGTCGCGGTCGCGGTCCGCGCGGTCTCGTTGAGCTTCCGCGAGCTGCTGGTGCTGCGTGGGCAGTACGTGCTGCCGGTCAAGCCGGACGTCGTCCCGGTCTCGGACGGCGCCGGCGAGGTCGTAGCCGTCGGACCGGGCGTCCGGTGGGCGCGCCCGGGGGACCGCGTCACCGCCACCCTGTTCCCGTACTGGCGGGACGGCCGGCTGGCGGCGGACCTGCTGCCGCAGCTCGGCGGCACGCTGGACGGGATGCTGACCGAGCTGGCCGTTCTCCCCGAGCAGGCCCTGCTGCCGGTCCCCGCGCACCTCTCCTACCAGGAGGCGGCCACTCTGCCCTGCGTCGGCCTCACCGCCTGGAACGCGCTGACCGGTGACGGCCGTGGCGTGCGCCCCGGGGAGACCGTCCTGGTCACCGGCTCCGGGGGAGTGTCCCTGTTCACGCTCCAGTACGCCCACGCCCTCGGCGCGCGGGTGATCGTCACCACCGGGAGCCGGGCGAAGGAACAGCGCCTGCGCGACCTGGGCGCCGACGAGGTGGTCAACTACCGGGACCGGCCCGACTGGCACACCGCAGTCCGGGAGCTGACCGGCGGACGCGGCGTCGACCGGGTCGTCGACACCGCCGGGTCGCTGGAGCAGTCGATGAAGGCGCTGGCCGTCGACGGTCACGTCGCCCTCGTCGGCTCCGTCACCGGCGACTGGCCGCCGCTCGACCCGCGCCTGCTCTTCGGCGTCGCCGCGACCCTGCGCGCGGTGGCGGTCGGCAGTTACGCCCAGTTCGCGGCGATGAACGAGTTCGTTGCCGAGCACGCCCTGCGCCCCCTCGTCGACCGGGTCTTCCCGTTCGAGGAGGCCGCCGCGGCCTACGACTACTACGAGCGGGCCAACCCGCTGGGCAAGGTCGTCATCACCGTCGGCTGACCGGTACTCCGTCCTGCCCCGTCACGGCAGGGTGTCCCCGGCGTCCCCGGCCTCCCCCCGCCGCAGCAGGGCGTCGATCCGGGCGGCCACGGCCAGCAGCTCCCGGTCACCGCCGCGCGGTCCGACCAACTGGAGCCCGACCGGCGGTGAGCCGTCGACCGGGAGCGGCACCGTGACCGAGGGCAGCCCCGCGGTGGCCGAGGGGGAGGTGTTGCGGATCAGCGTGGGGAACGTGGGCACCTCCCGGCCGTTGAGGAGGAGCGACTCCTCGTTCCGGTGCAGCGGACGGGCGCACACCGGCACGGTGGGGGCGAGGATCGCGTCCACGCCGTTCACCGCGAAGAGTTCGGCGTAGGCGGCCTGCATCGCGCGGCGTTCCGCGACCGCCCCGCGATGCGCGGCCGGCCCCGCGTACGCCGGGCCGGTGGGCAGGGCGGCGGTCCTGAGCAGCTCCGCGACGGCCGGGTCGGCGGCCGCGTCGACCACCTCGGCGGTGGTGCGCCCGATGCGGTGCCCGGCGAGGTAGCGGTCGAAGGCGGCGGCGAACTCCCCGAACACCAGGTGCATCCCGGCCCGGGCGTCGTACTCCACCAGGTGCCCGGTGTCGACCGGGACCCAGACGGTCCGCGGCGTGCCGAGTCGGTCCACGGCCGCCTCCCAGGCCGCCCGGACCGGGGCCTCCAGGTCCTCGGTGAACACATGCCTCGGCAGGCCGAGCCGGAGCGTGCGGTCGGGGGGAAGCGCGGCTCCGGTGCGGCCGGTGACGAAGGCGTCCAGCGCGGCGAGCCGAGCCAGGGTGCGCGCCATCGGTCCGGGGGTGTCCCGGGTGACCGACAGGGGGGTGACACCGGCCGAGGGGTAGCGCCCGGCGCTCGGGCGCAGGCCGTAGATCCCGTTGAGCGCGGCCGGGATGCCGACGGACCCGCCGGTGTCGGTGCCGAGCCCGGCGTCCACGATGTCCGAGGCCACCGCGGCGGCCGTACCGCCGCTGCTGCCGCCCGCGAACAGGGACGGGTCGGCGCCGTTGCCGACCGCGCCGAAGGTGGGGTTGCCGGAGGTGACCCCCAGCGCCAGCTCGTGCATGTTCGTCTTGCCCAGGACCATCGCGCCGGCCGCGCGCAGCGCCGCGACGACGGGTGCGTCGGCGGCGGGGACGAACCCGGCGAGCGCGGGGGTGCCCGCCGTGTTGGGCAGGCCCGCGACATGGATGTTGTCCTTGACGGCGAGGCACCAGCGGCGGGCACCCCCGCCGCGCCGGTCGTGGCGGGCCGCCTCCGCCCCGGCCCCCTCGGCGTCGAGGGTGATGAAGGCATTGAGGTGTGCGACGACGGCGGCGCGCTCCAGGGCCGCCGCCACCGCCTCCTGCGCGGGGCCGCGGCCCGCTGCTCCCGGCCCGACCATCCGACCGCGCTCCCCTCGACCGTGCGACCGCTGACTCCGTGGGACGGCTCACTCCGTGCAACCGCCTGGACCGCAGCCTCGCAGCCGTCCGGGCGGTCGGACGCCCGCGGCGCCCGGCGGGCCGCGATCTCGACAACTTCGTCACAGGAGCATCGGGTCGCGTTCCGGTGGGCCGGATCCTCGGAATCATCCATGCCGGGCATCGGGGAGATGCCGGTGGACATGATCGTTGGGGGTAACGATGAGTACTCGGACCGCGGACGCGAAGCCGCCGACCAGGCGCCGGCCCGCCGGGGAGAACGCCGTCCGCGCCTTGGCGCACGGCCTCTTCCTCCTGGCCGGACTGGCCACCACGGTGCTCGGCTTCAGCTGGTTCGTCGACGCGAACGAGGAGGCGGGCGCCTACCGCACCGCCCCGGCGTGCGGCACGGCGGCGCACACACCCGGCACGGACTGCGTGCGGCACGAAACCGGCACGGTGACCGCGAGGGGAGCCAGTTCCGTCGGTGACGGCACCGTGTTCACGCTGACGGTGGCACGTGGGACGGGCTCCGGCCACCGCTACACGGTCGACTCGGACCTCTACCACGCCACGAAGGTCGGCGCGGACGTGGACCTGACGCTCTATCGGGGGAGGGTGGCCGAGGTCTCGCACGACGGTGCACGGACCTCGCACTCGGGCACGGCCTGGGTGGCATCGCTGGAGGTGGCTCTCCTGGTCGGCCTGGGAGCGGCGCTCACCGTCATCGGCCTGACCTGGACGCGCTTCATCACCGACGTGGCCTCCTTCGCCTTCGCCATGGGCGGCTTCACCGCCGTCATGGCGTTCGTCGGCAGCCTCACCCTGGTGCCGTCGCAGCTGCCGCTCGCCGCCACCCTGGCCTTCCCCGTGCTCGGCTGGCTGGGCATGACCCTCCTCCCGGCGGTGATCGTCCGGAGCGACTGACGTTCCCGGCCCCGTGCTCCCGGTGCTCCCGTCCTCCCGGCTCTTCCGGACCGCCCTCCGGGACCGGATACCCGCAGCCGCTTCCCGCCGGCCGTTCGTGGGCGTAGCGTGGCCACACGGTGGTGCGTCCGCCGGGGTGCCGCCGGCCCGTGTCGGCACGCCCTGCCGGAGGCCGCGATGGCAGCAGACCGGATGGCCTTCCTCACCACCCCGCGCGCGGAGCGCGAACGACGGGACGCGCGGGAGCGGGTCGACGACTGGCGGGAGGTCTACCGCCCCGGGTCGTTGCTGCCCATCGTCGGCGGGCAGGCCGCCCGCTGCATGGACTGCGGGCTGCCGTTCTGCCACAGCGCCTGCCCGCTCGGCAACCTCGTCCCGGACTGGAACCGGCTGGTGGCCCTGGACGGCTGGCGGGCCGCGGCCGGGCGCCTGCTGGCGACCAACAACTTCCCCGAGTTCACCGGACGGCTCTGCCCGGCCCCCTGCGAGAGCGCCTGCGTGCTCGCCGTCGACGGCGGGGCGCCCGTCACGATCAAGAACATCGAGCTCGCGCTCGCCGACCGCGCCTGGGAGGAGGGCTGGGACCTCCCGCAGCCGCCCGCCAGCACCACGGGCCTGCGGGTGGCGGTGGTCGGCTCCGGCCCGGCGGGCCTCGCCGCCGCCCAGCAGCTCACCCGGGCCGGCCACAGCACCACGGTGTACGAGCGGGCCGACCGCCCCGGCGGGCTGCTGCGCTACGGCATCCCGCCGTTCCGGCTGGAGAAGCACCGGCTGGACCGCCGGCTCGACCAGATGCGGGCCGAGGGCACCACCTTCCGGACCGGCCTGTGCGTCGGCCGCGACCTCGCGGCCGACGAGTTGCGGGCCGAGTGCGACGCGCTGGTGGTCGCCGTCGGCGCGGGCCTGCGGCGCGAACTGCCGGTGCCCGGGTGCCGGCTCCCCGGCGTCCACCAGGCGATGGCCTACCTGACCGGCGCGAACCGGGTCGACGAGGGCGAACTCCCGGTCGCGCCGGTGTCCGCCGAGGGTCTCCGGGTGGTGATCGTCGGCGGTGGCGACACCGCGGCGGACTGCCTCGGCACCACGCTGCGACAGCGGGCGGCCGCCGTCACCCAGCTCGACATCAACCCGCGCCCGCCCGTGCGCCGGGCCCCCGGACAGCCCTGGCCGGTCCACCCCAAGGTCCACCGGGAGACCACCTCGCACGAGGAGGCGGACGCCACCGGGGGCGGGGTCCGGGTGTTCGCCGCCAGCACGGTCGCCTTCGAGCCCGGCCCGGACGGACGTCTCGCCGCGGTGCGCTTCGCCGACGCCGAGTCGCCCGACCGCACGCCCCGGGCGGGCACCGAGCGGAGCGTCCCGGCCGAACTGGCACTGCTCGCGCTCGGCTTCAGCGGCCCCGAGCCGGAGCCCTGGCAGGCCGCCGGGCTCGGCCTCGCGGTCGGCCCGGACGGCGCCTTCGCCCGGGACGACGGCTTCGCCGCCGGGACGGCCGGTGTCTTCGTCGCGGGCGACGCGGGGCGCGGTCAGTCGCTGATCGTGTGGGCGATCGCCGAGGGCCGCTCGGCCGCCGCCGCCGTGGACCGCTACCTGCGCGGCCGCACCGAACTGCCCGACCCGATCCGGGCCTCCGCCCGCCGGCTCACCCTGTGACCGGTCGGAGCGTGCTGCGCCGAAGCGTCCTCAGGCCCGCGCGCCGGCGTTCGCAGCGGCGTTGGCACCGAGGTTCGCACCGACGTTCGCGCCGGTGCTGGCGAGGAGCAGCCGGGCGACCTCCCGGGCCTCGGCGGCGGGGTCCGGGGTCCGGGTGAGGGCGGCGAGGGTGATCGCCCCCTCGGCGAGCAGGGCCAGGTGGACCCCGGTGCCGGCCGGGCTGCCGGCGTCATCGGCGAGTCCGGTGAGGTAGTCGCGGAGGGCCTCCTTGTGCCGGCGCGCAGCGGCGGCGACACCGGGCGCGGTGGCGCCGAGTTCGCCGTAGGAGTTGACGAAGGCGCAGCCCCGGAAGCCGGGCCGGGCGAACCAGTCGGCGAGCCAGTCGTACACGGCGAGCACCCGCTCGGCCGGAGTGCCGGCGACGGCGTCCACATGGTCGGCGAGGTCGGCGAGCCACCGCCGGTCGCGGCGCTCCAGATAGGCCTCGACGAGATCGTCCTTGGACGGGAAGAGCTGGTAGAGGCGGCGCAGGGTGACGCCGGCGGTGGTGCGGACGGCGTCCATGCCGACCGCCTGGACGCCCTGCGCGTAGAACAGCTCCTCGGCCGCGTCGAGGATCCGGGTACGTACGGCGTCGGTGTCCATCAGCCCTGTCCTTTACATGAGAACCACGGTTCTCATAGAGTAGCGGACACGACGAGAACGACCGTTCTCACTCGACTGCCGGGGTCGTCCCTCCGGTGTCGTCCCCCGGAGTCGTTCCCAGAAGGAGACCGGCATGTCCGAGCAGCGCCCGCCCCTGCCCCCGTTCACCGAGGAGACCGCCCGTGTGAAGGTCCGGGCCGCCGAGGACGGCTGGAACACCCGCGACCCGCAGCGAGTCTCCCTCGCCTACACCCCGGACAGCCGGTGGCGGAACCGCGCGGAGTTCGTCACCGGGCGCGAGGAGATCGCCGCCTTCCTCACCCGCAAGTGGCAGCGTGAGCACGAGTACCGGCTGGTCAAGGAGCTCTGGGCGCACACCGCCGACCGCATCGCGGTCCGTTTCGCCTACGAGTGGCACGACGGCGCCGGTCAGTGGTACCGCTCCTACGGCAACGAGAACTGGGCGTTCGACCAGGACGGCCTGATGGCGCACCGGCACGCGTCGATCAACGATCTGCCCATCACCGAGGCCGAGCGCCTCTTCCACTGGCCGCTCGGCCGCCGTCCCGACGACCACCCGGGGCTGACCGACCTCGGGCTCTGAGCCCGGAGCCCTGAGCCCGGGGCGACTCAGGTGATCGAGTAGGACAGCTTGACCCGGTCGGAGCTGTCACTGATCCTCAGGCGCAGGTAGTAGACGAACTGGCTGTCGTTGCCGTCCGGATGGGTGGAGAGGGTGCAGGCGTCGACCAGCGTCACGCTCAGTGAAGTGGCCTCGGGGGATCCTGCCGGTCCGACCCTGCCGATCGTCTGCTGCGGCGTGATCTGGGAGTCCACCACGTCGCAGCACTGGTGCACGGTGACGCCCACCGACCCGTTGCCGGGGATTCCATTGGGGTCGTCCAGTTCCGCCAGCAATTGGACGTTGATGGTGGTGCCTGCGGAAGCGCGGAACGCGGGCGAGAACATGGTCACCGTCGTGGAGGCGGTGAACGACTCGCTGATCGGCAGGGAACGGGAACCGCTGCACGACTTGTCCGTCCTCAGATCGAGTTCATCGGACACGGGGGCGTCCTCTCGTGAGGTCGAGGTACCGAATGTCGAGGAAGTGCCGACTTTTTCAGCATCGCCGCAACGAGCCCGGGCCGCATCTCTGTCGGTCCGGCGCG
Source organism: Streptomyces sp. NRRL S-495 (assembly GCF_000966955.1). Classification (NCBI taxonomy): domain Bacteria; kingdom Bacillati; phylum Actinomycetota; class Actinomycetes; order Kitasatosporales; family Streptomycetaceae; genus Streptomyces; species Streptomyces sp. NRRL S-495. Next base: position 3,475 of record NZ_JZWY01000651.1, on the reverse strand, counting down.
AGCTGCCGGCCCCTCCCTCGACCACCTGACGGCCGGGGGAGGGGCCGGGCCGGAGCGCGGTCCACGCGGGGTCAGGCGCGGCAGCGCAGCATCGTCAGCGGGGGATTGGCGGCGTAGTCGTCCCAGAACTCCTCGCCGTACTCCCGCACACCGGCCGCCGAGATCTCCAGCGGGACCCAGGTGATCCCGGTGAACCCGGCCGCCCGCAGGCTCCGCTCGTAGACCTCGCGGCCGGGAGGGTTGGCGACGAAGGAGATCGGCGGATCGAGGAGCGCGGTGATCCTCACCCGGGGCCCGATCTCGGAGTCCTCGCCGAGCGATTCGCAGAGGAAGCCGTACTTGGCCAGGGACGGTCCGTCGAAGCGGTAGTCCGGGTGTTGTCCGAAGGCGAAGAACTCGGCCCCGGCCGCCATGCTCCGGTGGATGTTGCGGCACATCCGCTCGATGGTGGCGACGTCGTCGGCGTAGTTGAAGAGCTGGACGGCGACCGCGATGTCGAACGGCTCCTCGAAGGCGCGCAGTTCGGCGACGTCGCCGAGCTCGTAGCGCACGCCCAGCGGCTCGGCGTCCTCCCGCGCCCGGGCCGCCTCGACCATCGCGGAGGAGATGTCGACACCGAGGACGCGGGAGGCGCCGCGGCGCTTGAACTCCCGGCTGTAGAAGCCGGTTCCGGAAGCGAGGTCGAGGACCGACCTGCCCTCGACGTCGCCGACCAGGCCGAGGAAGCCGGGCACCTCCCCGTAGCGGGCGAGCGGCAGGGTCTTGAAGCCCTCGAACGCCTCGCCGATCCCGTCGTACAGCTGACCGCTCATCGCGTCGGTCCCCCTCTGTTCGGTCCGTGGCGGCGGCCTTCGGAACGGGCCGCGGCCTCCGGCGGGAAGTCTGCCGCCCGCCCGCCGGGCCGGCGAACTGGCGGAAACCCCGAACTTGGTGCGGCCAGGGGCGGTTCGGTTCTCGTGTTCGTCCCGACCTGAGCCGGGGCCGCTGCACCTTCACGGCCCCGAGCCGACACACCGACCCTCGAGACACCGACACCTCGACGCACCGACACCTCGACATACGGACACGCCGACTGCCCGGCGGCACTGTTCAGTCCAGCAGCACACCGGGGTTGAGGATGCCGTGCGGGTCGAGGGCGCCCTTGACGGCGCGCAGGGCCAGGGCGAACGGCTCCGGACGCTGGCGGTCGTAGCCGGGGCGGTGGTCGCGGCCGACGGCATGGTGGTGGGTGACCGTGGCGCGGTGGCGGTGCAGGACGTCGGTGGCGGCGGCCTTGATGTCGTCCCAGACGGCGACCTCGTCACCGGGGCGTCCGGCCACCGCGACGGTGAAGTAGGGCGCGGCGCCGTCCGGGTAGACGTGGGTGAGACGGCAGTTGACGGTGGCCGTCTGTCCGGTGGCCGTGCGGGCGGCGGCGCCGACCTCGGCGCGGACGGCTTCGATCAGGGCGGGGATCCGGTCCCACGTGGCGGCGGTCTCGAAGGTCTCGACCACGGCGCCCATCCGGGCCAGCCCGTCGCGGAGGTAGGGCATCCGCAGGAACGCCGAACGCCAGGCGCCCACGGCGCCGCCGTCCGACCCGTCCGACCCGTCCGACCCGTCCGAGCCGAGCCGTCCGCCGTGGTCGCGGACCAGCTCGACGGCGGCGGCGAGCCGGTCGTCGACGGGCCCGGTGGCGGACTCGAAGCCCAGGACCAGGATGCTCGATCCGTCCTTCGACGCGCCGGAGAACAGGGCCTCGCCGGGGTCGAGCAGCCGGCAGTTGGCCGGGGCGAGGTCGGTCTGCGCGACGGCGCGCACGGCGTCCAGCGCGCGCCGGAAGTCGGTGAAGGCCAGCGCGGCGGAAGCCTTGTGACGGGGGCGTTCCTGCACCCGCATCCAGGCCTCGGTGATGACGCCGAGGGTGCCCTCGGAGCCGAGGAAGAGCCGGTCGGGCGAGGGTCCGGCCCCGGACGCCGGCAGTCGCCAGGAGGTGCTGGTCCCGGTGGGGGTGACCACGCGCAGGGACTGCACGAAGTCGTCGATGCGGGTGTACCCGGTGGCGTAGTGGCCGCCGGCGCGGGTGGCCAGCCAGCCGCCGAGGGTGGAGAACTCGAAGCTCTGCGGGAAGTGGCGTAGGGTCAGGCCGTGGGGCCGCAACTGGTCCTCCAGTACGGGACCGAGAGCCCCGGCCTGGATTCGGGCGGAGCGGCTGGTCGGGTCGACCTCCAGGACGCGGTCCATCGAGGTCAGGTCGAGCGACAGCACGGCGCGGTGGGCGTCGCCGCGGTACTCCACCCCGCCGACCACCGAGGACCCGCCGCCGAACGGAACGACGGCCACCCCGTGCGCGCCGGCCCAGTCGAGCAGGTCGGCCACCTCCTGGTCTCCGGTCGGGCGGGCGACCAGGTCCGGGATCCGACCCGGGCGGCCGCGCAGGGCGCGGGCGATGTCGCGGTAGGCCTTGCCCATGGCGTGGGCGGCACGGTCGTCGGGGTCGCCGCTGACGAGGTGCGCGAGGGAGGTCGGTGGCGTCACGGCGGGCCGGCCGACGGCGAGGTCGGCGACCCGGGGGACCGGCAGCGGGCGGGCCAGGGTGCCCGGCAGCAGGGCGCCCAGCGCGAGGCACTCGGCCTCGTCGGGGTGGGCGTCCTGATAGCCCCAGCCCCACCAGGACCGGAGGCGGGGGACGGTCTCGGCGGCAGGCGTCATGAGGCAGCTCCGGGGGGATCCGATGAACTTACCGATCAGTAAATTACCCTAAGGTAAGATAAGTTCTATGACAATGCTTCCCACCAGGGCCGGCACCAAGGGCATGCCGAGGGCCGAGCGTGAACGACAGGTTCTCGCCGCGGCCACCGAGGAGTTCGGCCGACGCGGCTACGAGGCCACCACCATGGCCACCGTCGCCGCCCGGGTGGGCGTCACCAAACCCCTGCTGCACCAGTACTTCGGCAGCAAGCAGGACCTCTTCCTCGGCTGCCTCGAACCGGTCGGCGACCGGCTGCTGACAGCCGTCCGGACCGCCATGGCCGACCACGACAACGGCGCACCCCCCACACCCCTGCGCGTGCTGCGCGCCCTCTTCGACGCCCTCGACGGGCAGCGCGAGGCCTGGTTCGTCCTCTACGACCCCTCGCTGCCGCCCGGCAGCGAGGCCGCCCACCGCGCCGCCCACTACCGCGACGCCATCGACGAGCTCGCCGCCACCGGCACCGCCGACCTCCTGCACAGCACCGGATCCGACGACCCCCTCGACGCCGACGCCCTCAAGTACGCCTGGCGCGGCCTGTGCACCACCCTCGTCCGCTGGTGGATCGAGCACCCCGACCAGACCCCCGAGGCCATGGCAGGACGCTGCGCCCGGATCTTCGCCACCGCCCGGGCCGTCGGTCCGGGCTGAGGGCCCGGCCGCGAACCACCGTCGGGCAGCACCGCCGCGAACCACCGTCGGGCGGCCGGCAGAGCCGACCGCCCGACGGTGTTCGGCGGACGT
>NZ_JZWY01000650.1:0-1633 GCF_000966955.1 Streptomyces sp. NRRL S-495 | reverse complement strand
GTGTTCGGCGGACGTCAGCGGCGGGAGCGCCGCGCCGCCACCAGCAGGCCACCGAGGGCGAGGAGCAACACGGTGACCAGCAGCGCCGGCTTCGGGCTGCCGGTGCCCGTGGGCGGCAGCGGAGGCCGGGTCGTCGGGCTGGGGCTCGGGCTCGGCAGCCTGCGGACCGTGGTGCTGGTCGAGCAGTTGCCGCTCGTGCTCACCGCTGCCCGCCGCGCGCCGGGCCCGCCACCGTTCCCGCCGTCGGAGCAGTTGGACCCGTCGGCGGACACCCGGTTGACGAGCGTCGCGCCACCGGCCCCGGGCTTCACGGTGACGGTGTAGCTGAGCGTCGCCGTCGCTCCGGGCCGGAGGTCGAGCGTCCACGTCAGGCGAGGCGCCGCGTAGGCCGTCCGCCCGGTGTCGGCGCGGGCGTCCAGACCGTAGACCGCTCCGTCCAGGACCCCGGAGAGGTCGTCGGTGACGACGGCGCCGAAGTACGTGCCACTGGCCCGGTTGGTGGCGGTGACGGTGTACGTGACCCGGTCACCGGCCTTCGGGTCCGTCGGCGTCGCGTGCTTGCTGAGCAGCAGGTCGTGCCGAACGGTGATCGGCACGGTCGGGGTGGCCACCGCGGTGCGGTCGGTCGCGTCAGGATCCGGCCCGCCCGTCACCACCACCGTGTTGACCGGGACGGCCGTGACCTCCGCGTCCAGCGTGCCGGTGAGCGTCCAACCCACCGTCCCGCCGACCGGGATCTCCACGGCGGGGCAGGTGGCCGTCCCGCCGGTGATCGGGCAGGCGGTTCCGTCGTCCGCCGCCATCGAGGCGTCGTTCACCGCTGCGGGCACCCGGTCCGTGACAACCACGTCACGGGCCACGGACGGGCCCCGGTTGGTCACCGAGACCTGCCACTGGATCCGCTGCCCGGGCACGACCGGATCGGTCAGCAGAACCTTGGAGACCGAGAGGCGGGCCTCCTGCACCGGCTCGCCCGACGGGCTGGCGACGGCGGTGTGCGTCGGCGTGGCCGGATCGGGCCCGCCGGTCACGGTGACGGTGTTGGTCGGCGTGACGGCGGCATCAGGGCCGAGCGTGCCGGTCAGGGTCCAGGTCCGCGTCTCCCCGGCCGCGATCTCCACGGCCGGGCAGGTCGCCGTCCCGCCGGTGATCGGGCAGGCGGTTCCGTCGTCCGCCGTCATCGTGGCGCCGTCGACCCCTGCGGGCACCGGGTCGGTGACGACGACGTTCCGGGCCCGCGACGGACCGTTTTTGACCACGGTCCCCCGCCACTGCACCGTCCGCCCGGGCACCACCGGATCGGTCACCAGCACCTTGGAGACCGTCAGCTTCGCCTGCGGCGACGGGGAGCCGGTGGGCGAGGCGACGGCGGTGTGCGTGGGTGTGGCCGGGTCGGGTCCGCCGGTGACCACCACCGTGTTGGTCGGCGTGACGGTGGCGTCCTGGGCCAGCGTGCCGCTCAGCGTGTACGAGGCCGTCTCCCCGACCTCCAGGTCGATCGCCGGGCAAGTGGCGGTACCACTCGCGACCGGGCAGGCGGTGCCGTCCTCGTCCGACACCATCGAGGCCCCCGACACCCCGTCCGGGACCCGGTCCGTGACGACGACGTTCCGGGCCCGCGACGGACCGTTGT
>NZ_JZWY01000649.1:0-606 GCF_000966955.1 Streptomyces sp. NRRL S-495 | reverse complement strand
GTCCGCCGGTGACCACCACCGTGTTGGTCGGCGTCACCGTGGCGTCCTGGGCCAGCGTCCCGCTCAGCGTGTACGTGACGGTTCCGCCGACCGGGATCTCCACCGGCGGGCAGACGGCCGTGCCACCCGCGACCGGACACGCCGCCCGCGTCGCGTCCGGCGCGAGCGAAGCGCCGACGACACCCGCCGGGATCCGGTCGCTCACCACGACGTCGCGGGCCAGGCTCGGCCCGTTGTTGGTCACGCTGATCCGCCAGGCGATCGATTCGCCGGGCACGACCGGGTCGGTGAGCAGCGCCTTCGACACCGTGAGGCTCGCCCGAGGTTCGACCGTCTCGCTGGCCTGCGCGGTCGCCGTGTGGGCGGTCGCCGTCGGATCGGGTCCACCGGTGACGACGGCCACGTTGACCGGGGTGCCGGTCGCCGCCGGGTCGAGCGTTCCGGTGACGGTGTAGGAGACGCTGCCGCCGGCCGGGATCTCCACGGCGGGGCAGGTCGCCGTCCCGCCGGTGATCGGGCAGGCGGAACCATCGGCGTCCGAGGTCATGCCCGCGCCGTTGACCTGGGCCGGGACGGTGTCGGTGACGACCACGTTCCGGGCCCGCG
>NZ_JZWY01000648.1:0-766 GCF_000966955.1 Streptomyces sp. NRRL S-495 | reverse complement strand
TTCCGGGCCCGCGACGGGCCGTTGTTGGTCACCGTGACCCGCCACTCGATCCGCTGGCCGGGGACGACCGGGCTGGTCAGCAGCGCCTTGGCGATGCTCAGGTTCGCCTGCGGAGTGGGTACGGCGGTCGGCGAGGCCACCGCGGTGTGCGTGGGTGTGGCCGGGTCGGGTCCGCCGGTGACCACCACCGCGTTCGTCGGCGTCACGGTCGCGTCCGGGGCGAGCGTCGCGGTCAGCGTGTACGAGGCGGTCTGTCCGACCTCCAGCTCGATCGCCGGACAGACCGCAACACCGTCGGTGATCGGGCAGGCGGACGCGTCGGCGTTCGACTGGAGGACGGCGTTGGAGACCCCGTTCGGGATCCGATCGGTGATCACGACATTGCGCGCCTTGGACGGACCGTTGTTGGTCACCGTGACCCGCCACTGGATGACCTCACCCGGAACGACCGGGTCGGTCAGCAGCGCCTTGGCGACGGTCAGGTTCGCCTGCGGTGTCGGCGAGTTGGTGGGTGAGGCCACCGCGGTGTGCGTGGGTGTGGCCGGGTCGGGCCCGCCGGTGACGACCGCCGTGTTGGTCGGCGTGACGGTCGCGTCCTGCATCAGAGTGCCGCTCAGCGTGTAGGAGACCGTCTGCCCGACCTCCAGCTCGACCGCCGGGCAGACAGCCGTCCCGTCCGTGATCGGACACACCCTCCCGTCGGCGGCCGTCATGCTCGGCCCGCCGACCCCGTCCGGTACCCGGTCGGTGACGACGACGTTGCGGG
>NZ_JZWY01000647.1:0-15022 GCF_000966955.1 Streptomyces sp. NRRL S-495 | reverse complement strand
CTCATTGTCATGTGCAAATTGGATTAGAAGTTACTTCTGGGTAATGTTGCGGCGTCCGACGGGTGAACCACGAACCGCCCGCCATGCTCTGAAGGAACATCACGTGTCCCGACCCGGCTCCCGCCGTTCCGGTCGCGCGCTGCGCACCGCCCTCGCCGCCGCCGCGGCCACCACCCTGCTCGCCGTCGTCCCCACCGCGCCCGCCCACGCGGCGTCCGGGGCACCGGCGGCCTCGGAGGCCACCCACCTCGACGCCGTCGAGCGCGTCCTGCGGGAGGTGTCCCCCGGACTGGAGGGCACCGTGTGGCAGCGCACCGAGGGCAACAGCCTGCCCGGCGCCGGGAACGCCGCCGACCCGGCCGACTGGCTGCTCCAGACGCCCGGCTGCTGGGGCGACCCCGCCTGCGCCGACCGGCCCGGCACCCGCGCCCTGCTGGCGAAGATGACCGCCGACGTCGCCGCCGCGACCCGCACCGTCGACATCTCCACCCTCGCGCCGTTCCCCGACGGCGGCTTCGAGGATGCCATCGTCGCCGGCCTGAAGGCCGCCGTCGCGGCCGGCCACCGCCCCGTCGTGCGGATCCTGGTCGGCGCCGCGCCGGTCTACCACGCCAATGTGCTGCCCTCCCGCTACCGGGACGAGCTGGTCGCCAAGCTCGGCCCGGCCGCCGCCTCGGTCAGCCTGAACATCGCCTCGATGACGGCCTCGCGCACCGCCTTCTCCTGGAACCACTCCAAGATCCTGGTCGTCGACGGACGCACCGTCATCTCCGGCGGCATCAACGGCTGGAAGAACGACTACCTCGACACCGCCCACCCCGTGTCGGACGTCGACCTCGCGCTGAACGGCCCCGCCGCGACCTCCGCCGCCCGCTACCTGGACACCCTCTGGGAGTGGACCTGCGGGCGCACCGGGGTGTTCGACAACGCGTGGTTCGCCTCCTCGGACGGCGGCGAGTGCCGCCCGTCGATCGAGCGCGAGCTCAACCCGCCGGCCACCGCCACCGGCGGCATCCCGGTGATCGCCGTCGGCGGCCTCGGCGTCGGCATCAAGGACGTCGACGCCAAGTCCGCCTACCGGCCCGGGCCGGTGGCGGGCGCGGCGGACGCCAAGTGCAGCATGTTCACCCTGCACGACAACACCAACGCCGACCGCGACTACGAGACGGTCAACCCCGAGGAGAACGCCCTGCGCGCCCTCGTCGGCAGTGCGCGCAAGCACATCGAGATCTCCCAGCAGGACCTCAACGCCACCTGCCCGCCGCTGGCCCGCTACGACGCCCGCCTCTACGACACCCTCGCGGCCAAGCTCGCCGACGGGGTCAAGGTGCGGATCGTGGTCAGCGACCCGGCCAACCGGGGCGCGGTCGGCAGCGGCGGCTACTCGCAGATCAAGTCCCTCGCCGAGATCAGCGACGTGCTCAAGGCCCGGCTGACCGCGCTCACCGGCGACAAGGGGAAGGCCGCCGCCGCGATGTGCGGCAACCTGCAGCTCGCCACCTTCCGCGCCGCGCCCACCGCCACCTGGGCCGACGGCCACCCGTACGCGCTGCACCACAAGCTGGTCGCGGTGGACGACTCGGCCTTCTACATCGGGTCGAAGAACCTGTACCCGGCCTGGCTGCAGGACTTCGGCTACATCGTCGAGGACGGCAACGCCGCCGCCCAGCTCGACCGCGAGCTGCTGGCGCCGGAGTGGAAGTACTCGCAGGCGACGGCGACCGTCGACTGGGCCACCGGGACCTGCCGGGCCTGACCCGTTCCTGACCCGTTCCTGACCTGCGCCTGACCCGTTCCTGACCCGCGCGACCGATCGGCCCCGGTGGACCGTCCTCCAGGACGTCCGCCGGGGCCGGCGGTGCGTCAGTCGTCGAGCGCGGAGCGGTTCCGGCGCCGGGCGCGAGCGCGGTTGCCCTCGTGGTCGCGGTTGCGGTCGCGGGCGCGGCAGGGGAGGTGGCGGGCCAACGCGTCGCCGCAGTTGGCTGCGGCCATCCGGCGCACCAGGTCCGCCAGTCGGGTGACGAGCGGGCGCAGCCGGGCCCGGAGGGCCGCGTCGGCCCGGGTGTCGAGGTGCTCGACGGCGGCGCAGAGCCGGGTGACGAGGTGTGCGGTACCGCGAAGTGCGCGACGGAGGTGGTTCACGCGAGTGCAACCGGCGAGTCACCCGGGCGGTTCCGGCCGGGGGCCGGGTGGCCGATGCCAGCCACCCCTTCGTGCGCCCCGTGCGCCCCGTGCGCGCCCGCGTGAACGGAACGGGCGGGCGCGGACGCGGGGGCGAAAGCCGGTCGAGTGCCGGTCAGTCCGTCGGTGCCGACTGCCGCCGCGCCCGCCATCGTTCGACCAGGGCCGCCATGCCGAAGCCCATGGCGGTCCAGGCCGCGGCGACGACCACCTCGACCGCGAACACCCCCACCCCGCTGAAACGGCGGAGGACGCCGGTGGAGTTCAGCCAGATCGCTCCCATCGGGTACAGGCCGAGGGCGCTCATGCCGAGCCGTTCGTCCAGCCCGAAGACCTGCATCAGCGGCGGCAGGCGGAGGGGTGCCTTCGCTGCGCCCGTGTCCGTGCCGGCAGCGGTACCGCTGTCCGGGCGCGCGTCCGCCGGCCCGGTGCTGGACGCGTCGGGCCCGTCCGGCGTCACGGGGTGGTCGAAGCCCCAGCGGGTCTCGCCGTTGTCGAGCACCAGGACGGCGAAGTGGCCGCCCGTACCGCCGCTCTGGCGGCCGAGCCACCCGGAGGCACCGGCGAGCCGGACGGCCGTCCGGCCGGTGACCTCGGCGTCGGCGAATCGGTCGGCGTAGTCCTGGAAGGCGAGCGAGCCCGGACCCGGGTCCGGTGACGGGTCGGCGGCCTCGGGGTCGAGGCGCAGGCCCGAGCGCGTGGCGACGTCGCTGTCGTCGGAGCCCCCGGTCCGGTAGCTCCAGTCGAAGACGGTGCCGTGGACCCGGACCCGCTGCCAGTCGGTCGGCGGGCGGGTGGCGTCCTCGGGGTCGTCGGAGACGTCAGGATCGTCAGGGCCGGTGCTCGGCGGATCGGCGGTCAGCGGGTACCGCTCGACCCGCAGCCAGCGGGTCGGCAGCAGGGCCCGGCGCCCCACGACACCGATCAGGAGGAGCCACCAGATCACCAGCATGGGAATGAGGACGGCCAGGAAGGCGCGGTTCGCGAACGGGCGGCCGGGGTGGACCAGGGGGAGCAGGGGCTCCGGGAACATCCCGAGACCGGGGTGCTCCAGGTCGCGCAGGATCCGGAGGTTGTCCCCGGCCACGAGGCGGTCCAGCTTGCCGCGCACGTTCTCGACCGCCAGCGACACCTCCGGCTGCCCGGCGGGGTGCACGGCGATCGCCGGGCCGTGCTCGCGGGGCCGCCCCGCTGCCTCTGCCGTGGAGAGGGCCACCGTGTTGTCCGTCCACCGGGCCCCGGCGGCGACCAGCGCCGCGTGCCTGGCGATCAGATCCTGTTCGAGCGGCTGGTGCGCGGTGAGGAACACGACCGGGACCATCCAGATCGCGGGCAGCACCGTCGCCCAGCCGGTGAGGACCGACCGGCGGGAGCGCCGCGCCGTCCGCGCCGCGATCCCGCGCAGTTCGGCGGCTGACGGCCGAGGTCGGGGCGGGGCCGGTTCGGCGGGTTCGAGCGCCGGGGCGAGCCGGGAGGCGAGCAGCCAGGCGAGGCCGAGGAGCACGGTGACGGCGAAGGGCAGCAGCACCTCCCAGCGCGGTGCCGGGTGCCAGGGGACCACCAGAAGCGTGCCCACGGACCAGGCCGAGGCCAGGGCGACCGCGCAACCGGTCCCGAGCGTCCATGCGGTCGAGCGTCGGCCGGTCCCGCCCTTCGGCGGCGGCAGCGCGCTCGGTGGACGGACGTACTCGTGCATGGCACCCCCCGTGCCGACGACATCGCGGGGATCACGCTAGGGCCTGATCCGGCGCCGGTCCAGGCCGCGCCGCCGGGTGGCCGACCCGGGGGGGTGCGGGCCCTCATGAGGGCCCGCAGCTCACAGCTGGAAGCCGCCGCCCGCGGTCTGGCGGTAGTTGTCGCCCTCCGGCGAGTACGGCTGTGCCGTGCGCTTCCGGTCGCCCAGACCGGCGAACCACAGCAGGGACGACAGTCCCGCGATGATGCGCTTCATCAGTGTTCCCCCTCGATCCCGGGCGCGCCGACGGGACTGGCGCGCCTCACCCCGGATCGTACGTCGGGTCGGACCGCCGACGAACCGTTCCTGAGCGTTTCTTGAGCCTGAGGCTGTCGCTTGCCCGGGTGTGCCGGGCAGGCCCTACCTGCGGCGGTGGCGCAGCAGTGCGGTGGCGATGGCCGTCTGGGTCGGATCCAGCGCGGTCCGGCCGTCCTCGATGTCCCAGAGGGCGTTCTGCAGCACCCGGGCGAGGGTCCAGCCGGCGGCGCGGGGGCGGTCCAGGTCGAGTGTCTCGGTGAGCAGGTCGAAGCGGCGCAGCACGGTGCGGCCCGCGTCGGCGCCCGCGAGGACGGTGTCCCAGCGCTGGTCGATGGCGGGGAGCAGCTCGAACCCCGGGTCGCCGGAGAGCGGTTCGGGGTCGATGACGAGCCAGGGCTCGCGTTCGCCGGCCAGGACGTTGCCGTCGTGCAGGTCCCAGTGCAGCAGCCGGTCGCCGGGCTCGTCGAGCAGCGGGGCGACCGCCGCCGCGCAGTCCCGCAGCAGTCGGCGTTCGTCCGGGGCGCGCAGGGCCGAGGTCGCGCGGGGTGCTTCCTCCAGCATCGCGGCGGCGATCCCGTCGAGCCGGCGCAGGCCCGGTGGGGCGGGGGTGGCGGTCAGCCGGGCCATCAGTGCGGCGAGCAGCCCCAGCGCGGTGTCGTCGTCGGCCACCGTGCCGAGCGGGCGGGTCGCGTCGAGGCGTTCGAGCAACTGGGTTCCGCTGGCGGGGTGGTGGTCGAGCAGCAGGACGGCGCCTTCGCCGCGCCAGGCCCGCAGTCCGGCCGCCGTCCCGGCGGTCTCGGGGCGGACCTGTTGCAGCCGCAGGACGGCGGGGGAGCCGTCCGGCCGGCGGACCGGCAGGACCAGGGAGGCCATGCCGTGGGCGGCGGGACCGTCCGGGCGCAGGCTCCAGCGGTCGAGGAAATCGGCTGCCAGGGCCGGGAGTTCGCGGATCCACCGGCGTTCGGCGGCGCCGTGCGCGCGGTAGGAGGCGGCGAAGGCCTCGGGGACGTCGACCGGGCCGGGTGTGTTCATCGGAACCTCCTCGGCGGGGCCGCGGTGTACCCCGACTCGTCCGTGCCGACTCTCGCACGGACCGGCTGCGCGGTCGAATCGGCGCAGTGGCACCGGATTCGGTCAGCTGACGGTGTCTCGGTCGAACGCTGTGCCGAGACTGGAGGCGGCACCCCGGTCCGGGGGGCGGGGTGCCACCCGGGCCGGTTGGCGGAGCGGGGTTCCACCCGGCTGTCGGAGGGGGTTCTGTCGTTGGCCATCGACTTCGGTACCTGCTTCACCACTGCGGCCGTCCGTGCCGAGCAGCCCGGCACGGAGTCCGGTGGCGCGGGGAGCGGAGCGGCGGCGGTCGAGATCGAGAACAGCCGCTACCTGCCGTCCTTGGTCTGCCTGGGCGACGACGGGCGGCTGCTCACCGGCCGGGCCGCCGTCCTCGGTGGCGGCCAGGACCTTGACCCGGCCGGTCAGCAGGACGACGACCCGGTCGCCGGGCTCGCCCTCGATCATCAGGGCCTCGTTGTGCGCGTAGACCCGTTTGGTGCCCAGGCCGTGCAGGGTCCGCAGGTCGTCGGCGCCGAGCCCGGCGAACGGGCCGCGCTCGAAGGGGACGACCGTGGCGGTGCCGGCTCCTGCCCGTCCCGCCGCCCCGGTCCGGTCGCGTGAGTTGTCCATGCTGCCTGCCCCCACCCGGTCGGCAACCCGCCCCGACCGGGGCGATTCCGTACGGAACACAGCGCACCGCCCGGCGCGGTGTCAGTCCTGGAACACCGTGCTCCTGCGGTCCGCCAGGGCCCGGGTTCGGTCGCCGACGAAGCACAACCACATCCCGTTGCCGGTTAGTTGACGATGCGTCAGGATCTGGGGGAGCGAGGTGCCGGTTCCGGGCCTCGGACCGGAGGGGGTCGGACGGTGGTTTCAGGAATACGCCTGCGCAGGATCTGCGCGGTGCTCGGCGCGGCCGTCGCGCTGTCGATCGGCGCCGGCGGGGCGCTGCCCGCCTCGGCGGCGGTGCCGGAGGGGATCGTGCAGGGCGAGGGCTCGCCCGAGGCCGTCCCCGGCACCTATCTGGTGGTGCTCAAGCCGGCTGCCGCGCGGCGGAGTTCGGTCGCGGACGGTGCGGCGGCGCTGGCCCGCTCGTACGGCGGCACGGTGCGCCGCAGCTACGACGCGGCGCTGCCCGGCTTCTCGGCCGCGCTGACACCCCGGCAGGCGCGCCGGCTGGCCGCCGACCCGTCGGTGGCGGTGGTCTCGCAGAACCGCCGGGTACGGGCCGACGGCGTGCAGACCGCGCCGGACTCCTGGGGGCTGGACCGGGTCGACCAGCGGCGCTTCCCCTACGACGACCGTTACACCTACCCCGACACCGGGGGCGCCGGGGTGACGGCGTACATCATCGACACCGGGGTGCGGATCACCTCGGAGGAGTTCGAGGGGCGGGCCTCGTACGGCTACGACGCGATCGACGGCGACGACGTCGCGGACGACGGCCACGGCCACGGCACCCACGTCGCGGGGACGGTGGCCAGCGCCTCGTTCGGCGTCGCCAAGGCGGCGAAGATCGTCTCGGTCCGGGTGCTGAACGACGACGGCGAGGGCACCACCGAGCAGGTGGTGGCCGGGATCGACTGGGTGACCAGGCACGCCGTCCGCCCGGCGGTGGTCAACATGAGCCTCGGCAGCGACCCGGACCCGGCGCTGGACGCGGCGGTGGCGGGCTCGATCGCCTCGGGTCTGACCTACACCGTCGCGGCCGGCAACCAGAGCGTCGACGCGAACGAGCACTCCCCGGCCCGGGTGCCCAGCGCGATCACCGTCGGGGCGACCGACCGCGACGACACCCAGGCGTACTTCTCCAACTACGGCCCGTTGGTGGACCTCTACGCGCCCGGCGTGTCCATCACGTCGGCCTGGTACGTGAGCGACCTCGGTGGCTTCGGGGTCGAGATGTCGGGCACCTCGATGGCGGCCCCGCACGCGGCGGGGGCCGTCGCGCTCTACCTGTCGTCCCGTCCGGCCGCCACGCCCGCCCAGGTGTCCGCGACTCTGATCTCGGCGGCGACCGTCGGCTCGCTGCGCGAGCTCGGCCAGGGCTCCCCGGACCGGCTGCTGTACACCGGCACGGTGCCGAACCGCCCGCGCGGCCCGCTGTTCGCCCAGCCGGCGCCGGTGACCTTCGACGGGAAGGGCACGGTCGAGTCGCCGGTCACCGTGACCGGCGTGAGCGGCAGGGCGCCGCGCGACCTGGACGTGGCCGTGGACATCGACTACTGGTGGCGCGGCGACCTCAAGGTGGAACTGGTCGCCCCGGACGGCGCCGTGTTCCTGCTGCACGACACCGACATCGGCGAGGCCTACTCGAACTTCGTCGGCCTCTTCGGAGTGGACGCCTCCGCGCACACGGCGGCCGGGGTCTGGCGGCTGCGGGTGACCGACGTCGGCGGCTACTTCCCCGGCACCATCAACAGCTGGTCGCTCCGGTTCTGAGCACTGCTCGGCGGGGGCGCTCAGCAGGTCTCCAGGGCGGCCGCCTCCTCCCGGACCAGCTCGCGCAGCGCGGCGAGCCCGGGACGGCGGTCGTCCAGGCGCCACTGGAGTTCCAGCGGGAGCGTGGCCCGGCCGGCCAGCCGCACCGTGACCACGTCCTCGGTGAGGTGGCCGGTCATCGAGGCGGGGACGAGGGAGAAGGCCCGGCTCTGCGACAGCAGGTAGAGCCGGGAGCCGACGATCCGGGCCGGGCCGACCAGGACCGGTGGCTCCACCCCGCGTTCGGCGCACAGCCCCAGCACGTGGTCGTAGTAGCGCGGGCTCTGTTCGCGCGGCCACAGCAGCAGCGGCAGGTCGCCGAGCTCGTCCAGCCGGACGGCGTCCCGCCCGGCCAGCGGGTGGTCCCGGCTGAGGGCGACGTGCACCGGCTCGTCGGCGATCCGCTCGCGCCGGTAGCCCGGCACGTCGTCGAGGAAGCGGCCGAGGCCGAGGTCGGCGAGTTCGCCCGCCAGGGTGGTGGACACCCGGCCGGTGTCCACCGAGATCTCGGCCAGGACGAGTTCGGGCAGTTCGCGCTCGGCCCGGCTCACCACGGCCGGCAGCAGCCGGTTGACCACCGTCGGGGAGGCGACGATCCGCGCCGTGCCGAGCCTGGTCTCCTCGTGCAGCCGCACCCGGGCGAGCAGGGTGCCGGCCTGGTCGAGCAGCCGGGCGGACTCGGCGGCCATCACCTCCCCGGCGGAGGTCAGCCGCACGGACCGGCGGCTGCGGTCGAACAGTTCCACCCCGACGGTCCGCTCCAGCCGGGCGACCTCCTGGCTGACCGTCGGCTGGGAGATGTGCAGCCGCTCGGCCGCCCGGCCGAAGTGCAGGGTGTCGGCCACCGTGAGGAAGACCTCCAGCTGGCGCAGGGTGAGACTCGTAGCCCGACTCATAGCTTGAAGTCTATGAGAAGGGCCGGTATTCATTCTGGATCCCGATGTGATCGCTCCCTAGGCTGAGCCCACCGCTGCCACACCGTGGTGGCAGCCTCACAGGGAGCACACGCCATGACCGGACTGCCCATCCGCATCTCCCAGGAAGTCGCCGAGGCCGTCGCCGCCGGCGCCCCCGTCGTCGCCCTGGAGTCGACGATCTTCACCCACGGGCTGCCCCGGCCGCGCAACCTGGAGGTCGCGCTGGAGGCGGAGGAGCGGCTGCGCGCCACCGGCGTCGTCCCGGCCACCATCGGCGTCCACGCGGGCGTGCCGACGGTCGGCCTGTCCACGGCGCAGATCGAGGAGCTGTCGGCGGCCGAGGGCCTCGACAAGGCGAGCCTGCGCGACCTCCCGGTGGTGGCGGCGCTCGGCAAGCACGGCGGCACCACCGTCGCCGCGACCGCCTTCCTCGCCCACCGCGCCGGCGTCCGGGTCTTCTCCACCGGCGGCCTCGGCGGCGTCCACTTCGGCGCCTCCGAGAGCTTCGACGAGTCCGCCGACCTGACCACCCTGGCCGCCACCCCGGTCACCGTGATCAGCGCCGGCGTGAAGTCGATCCTCGACATCCGGGCCACCCTGGAGCGCTTCGAGACCCTCAACATCCCCGTCATCGGCTACCGCACCCGCCGCTACCCCGGCTTCTACATCACCGACTCCGGCCACGAGATCGCCTACCGGGTCGACACCCCGGAGGAGGCGGCGAGGGTGATCGAGGCCCGCGACGGCCTCGACCTGCCAGCCCTGCTGACCCGCGCCTGGGCCGAGGCCGACGCCCGGGGCATCAAGGGCAACGCCTCCACCCCGTTCCTGCTCGACTTCATCCAGCGCGACACCCAGGGCCGCAGCCTGGAGGTGAACATCGAGGTCTACCGGGGCAACGTCCGGCTCGGCGGGGAGATCGCCACCGCGCTGGCCGCCGCCCGGAACGAGGGCTGACCGATGCTGGGAGTGCTCGGCGACCTCGTGGAGGACGTCGTCGTCTGGGTGACCGGACCGCTGCGGCACGGCACCGACTCCACCGCCAGGGTCTTCCGGCAGCGCGGCGGCAGCGCCGCGAACGTCGCGGCCTTCGCCGCCGGGCAGTGCCCGGTCCGCTTCCTCGGCTGCGTCGGCGACGACCCGGCCGGCGGCGGCCTGGCCGCCGAACTGGCCGGCCACGGCGTGGACGTCCGGGTCGCCCACCGGGGCCGGACCGGCAGCATCGTGGTGCTGATCGACGACGGGGGCGAGCGCACCATGCTGCCCGACCGGGGCGCGGCCACCCTGCTGGAGACCGTCCCGGACGCCTGGCTGGACGGCCTGACCCATCTGCACGTGCCCGCCTACTCCTTCGACGGCGAACCGGTCGGCACGACGGCCGTCGACGCGCTGCGCCGGGTCCGCTCGGCCGGCGGGACCACCTCGCTGGACGCCTCCTCCACCGGGATGCTGGAGGGCTTCGGCCGCGAGCGCTTCCTGGCCCTCGCCGAGGAGCTGGCGCCGACCCTGCTGTTCGCCAACCGCTCCGAGTCCGCCTACCTGGGGCTGCTCGTCGACGGGCGGCCCGGACCGGAGCGGGACCGGCTGGCGGCCACCACGGTGGTCACCAAGTCGGGGGCGGAGGCGACCACGATCGACGTGCCGGGGGCGGCGCCGTTCACCGTGCCGGTCCCGCCGGTGGGCGAGGTCCGCGACCTCACCGGCGCGGGCGACGCCTTCGCGGCCGGGTTCCTCGCGGCCTTCCTGGACGCGCGGCTGACGGGGGCGGAGCCGGGCGCGCGGGGAACGCCGGATGTGCTGGGAGCGTCCGGTCTGCGCGAGGCGGCGGCGCGCGGGCACCGCTGCGCGGCGCGGGTGCTGGCCTCGCCCGGCGCCTCCTGCGCGGAGGACTGAGCCGGAGGACGGCGCCGCCCGTCCCGCCCTGCCCCGCCACGGCCCGCCCCGCCACGGCCCGTTCCCGGTCGCACTCGCGCCGGGGGCGGGCCGGGCGCGCTCCGACGGCTGTCTAGGACACGATCTGACCTACACGGCCCCTACTGTGGTCCATGTCGGACGGAACAACCGGACGCACAACGGCAACCACGAAGGCGGAGCACCATGAACGGCACCACGACCACCACCACCACCGTCGCGGCCACCGGCGAGCGCGCCGACCTGCTGGACCAGTTCACCAAGCAGCGTCACTTCCTGCGCTACACCACCCGGGACCTGACCGACGAGCAGGCCGCGCGCCGGACCACCGCCGGCGAACTGTGCCTGGGCGGCCTCATCAAGCACGTGACGAACTGTGAGCGCACCTGGGTGGACTTCATCCTCGAAGGCCCCTCCGCGATGCCCGACTTCGCGAACATGACCCAGGAGGACCTCGACCGCCGCGCGGACGAGTTCAAGCTGCTGCCCGGCGAGACGCTCGAAGGCGTGCTCGCCGACTACGCCGAGACGGCCCGCCGCACGGACGAGCTGATCGCCGTCCTGCCCGACCTCGACGTCTCGCACCCGCTGCCGAAGGCCCCGTGGTTCGAGGCCGACCTCCGCTGGTCCGCCCGCCGGGTCCTGCTGCACGTGATCGCCGAGACCGCGCAGCACGCGGGCCACGCCGACATCCTGCGCGAGTCGCTGGACGGCGCCAAGTCCATGGGCTGAGGCCGCCTGCTCCCCCTCCTCTGTCCGGCTCCTCTGTCCGGCTGCTTTGTCCGGGACACGCTCACCAACGGCGCAGTGTCCGACACCCGGGGCGGCGGGTCCGGTAGTCAATGGCTCGTCCCATCGCCACCCGAAAGGGGTTCGCCATGACCTTCGCCAAGTCCGCCGCCCGGGCCGTCGGCTCCGTCCTGCTGTTCGCCGCACCGCTGCTCGCGCTGCCGCTCGCCACCGCGCAGCCGGCCGCCGCCGAGGGCCCGCACAACGCGAAGGAGGCTGCCGTCTGCCGCCAGATGCTCGGCAGCTTCCTCGGTTTCGCGGGCTCGACGGCGAGTGCGGTCTGCGCCGTCCAGCCGGAGGACGGTGCGCCCACGACCCGCTGAGGCGGGGCCTGTTGCGGGGCCTGCTGCCGGGGCGTCGGCGGCGGATCGGCGGGCGGGCCGGGTGCGGTCGGGGTTCAAGATCGTGTCATGATGTTACTGACGGGTTATCGCATGATGTCTCGTCAGTGAACCTCGCACGACCGTAAGGAAGCACCATGCGTCGACGCATTCCCGCCCTCGTTCTGACCGCCGTCCTGGCCGGCGGTGGCCTGGCCACCGTGGCCCAGGTCGCCACCGCCCAGCCCGCGGCGGCCGGTTCGATCAAGGTGAACATCAACCAGCTGCGCCAGCAGGTCTCCGACCTGCGCCAGAAGGCCGCCACCCTGGACCACTACGGCATGTACGCCGAGGCCGCCAGGGCCCGGGCCGAGGCCAACGCCATCCAGCACCGGATCGACCAGCTGGAGAAGTCCGAGCGCGAGTCCGGCCGCCGCTTCTGACGGTCGCGCACCTTCTGACGGTCCCGTACCGACAGCCGCACACCGACGGCGCCGTTCGTCCCGCCCGCCAGGGCCGGGGCGAGCGGCGCCGCCGCATGTGGTCAGTCCCACAGGGGCGCGAGCGCCCGTTCGAGGTCGGCCGGCTCCCGGAAGTGCACGGCCGCCATGCCGAGCCGCCCGGCCGCCGCCGCGTTGGTCGCGCTGTCGTCCACGAACAGGCACTGCCGCTCCGCCACCCCCGCCCGCTCGGCCGCGACCCGGAAGATCGCCGGGTCCGGCTTGGCCGCCCCGACCCGGGCGCTGTTGACGACGTTCTCCGCCAGATCGGCCAGTCCGAGCGCGGCCAGGTCCTCCTCCAGCCACAGCGTCGCGT
This sequence comes from Streptomyces sp. NRRL S-495, assembly GCF_000966955.1. Taxonomy (NCBI): domain Bacteria; kingdom Bacillati; phylum Actinomycetota; class Actinomycetes; order Kitasatosporales; family Streptomycetaceae; genus Streptomyces; species Streptomyces sp. NRRL S-495. Next base: position 2,561 of record NZ_JZWY01000647.1, on the reverse strand, counting down.
TGCTCACCAGCAGCACCGGCACCCGGCGCTTCGCCCGTCGCAGCAGCTCCACCACCTCGCCGTCGACGCGGCCCGGGGAGCCGGTGAGCGCGGCCGCCAGTGCCGCCGCCCGCCCGGCCGGCAGACCGGGCGCCAGGGCCCGGGTGATCTCCGCCGTCCACTCCGGCCGGCTCAACGTCCCCAGCCTCAGCCGCCGCCCCAGCTCCTCGGTGAACGCCAGCCCGACGGTCGTGCCCGCGGCCAGCCCGGCCGCCGCCTCCAGCCGGTCCACCTCGCGGTGGTCGGGGAACCGGATCACACCGTCGATGTCGCAGAGCACGGCGCCGGGCGCCTGGGAGGTCGTCATCGGACCGGTGTACCACGCAGGGCTCGCGCCTTGTTCACGCGCCGTGATGCGCCGGGCACGAATCAGCCATGTCGGAGCGAAGGCCGGGAGCCGTCGGTGGCCGGGCCTCCGGGGGTGTGCGGCGGGTGACGGAGGCCGTCGGGCCCGCGTGTCGCCCGTTGCCGGGTGGCCGGATACCCGCTCGACCTTGCGGGGCACCGATGGTTAGTGTCGGATCGCACTGTCAGTGACTGATCCGTCACGCACGGCATGTGCGTCCGGACGCGTCGACGGCGCGCCCGGGCGTCGGCCGTCCCACCGCTCGAAGGGGAGCACCGCATGCGATCCACCACGACGACCAGGCCGCTCGTCGCACTCGGCCTGGCCCTCGGCATCGCCGTCGGCGGCGTGGCCGCCGCGGGCGCGGCCACCACCGCCACGGCGGCCACCACCTCCGCCGCGGCCGCCCCGGCCGTGCGCGCGGTCCAGAACTTCGGGCTCAGCTCCGCGCAGGCCAAGAACGTGCAGAACTGGCTGAAGCAGAACTGGGGTTACAACGGCGGCATCGACGGGCAGCTCGGCCCCGAGAGCTGGAAGGCGTTCCAGCGCAACCTCAAGGAGTTCTGGGGCTACCCCGGCGCCATCGACGGCATCCCCGGCACCGAGACGGTCAAGGCGCTGCAGCGCCTGCTGAAGGACGGCGGCTGGGGCTACACCGGCGCGATCGACGGCATCGCGGGTGAGGGCACCCGGGCCGCGTTCCGGAGCTTCGCCGACGGCATCTGACCGCCGGGCCCCCGAGCCCCGAGTCCCCGAGCCCCGGAGCCCGGAGGCCCCGGGGTGCGGCCCGCCGTCGACCGTCGGCGGACCGCACCCCGGGGCCGGATTGGGTGCGGTAAGGTGACTGACGCCGCAGAGGAAACGCGAAGAACGGGGAGGTGAGAACCCATGACCGCTGTGCCGGATCGGGTGCTCCCCGGCCGTGACCACGGCGCCCTCACGCAGGTGAACGCCCGGCCCTGAGGTCGGCCGTACCGCGTGGGAGCGTCCGCCGTCCGGCGAGATGTGCGCGGAGAGCCCCGGGTCGGACGATGTCCTCCCACCTGTGCTCCGAGGGGTTCCCTTGCCTGTCCACCTGTCCGCCTCCCTCCGCTCGTCCGTGACCGCCGGACTGCGTGCCGCCGGCTGCGTCTTCGCCGAGGACGAGGCGCGCATCCTGCTCTCCGCCGCCGACACCCCCGCCCGGCTGGCCGCCATGGTCCGCGACCGCGCCGCCGGCCGTCCGCTCGAACACGTCGTCGGCTGGGCCGAGTTCGCCGGTCTGCGGATCGCCGTCGACCCCGGGGTGTTCGTGCCCCGCCGGCGCAGCGAGTTCCTGGTCCGCACCGCCGCCGCACTCGCGCGCGAGCACGCGCAGGTCGTCGATCTGTGCTGCGGCAGCGGCGCCCTCGGCGCTGCGCTCGCCGCCGCGGTCGGCCACCCCGTGCGGCTGTGCGCGGCCGACCTCGACCCGGCCGCCGTCCGCTGCGCGCGCCGCAACCTGTCCGGGTCCGCCGCCCCCGGCACCGAGGTGTTCGAGGGTGACCTCTTCGACGCCCTGCCGGCCGGCCTGCGCGGCCGGGTGGACGTGCTGCTCGCCAACGTCCCCTACGTGCCCACCGCCGACATCGAGTTCCTCCCGGCCGAGGCCCGGGTGCACGAGGCCCGGCCGGCCCTGGACGGCGGCGCCGACGGCCTCGACGTGCTGCGCCGGGTCGCCGCCGAGGCCCCGCACTGGCTGGCCCCGGGCGGGGCGCTGCTGTTCGAGACCAGCGACCAGCAGGCCGAGGCGGCCCTCGGGGTGGTCGCGGCGGCCGGGCTCACCGCCGCCCTCGGCTACGACGAGGACCTCGACGCCACCGTGGTGACGGCCGTCCGGCCGCTGCTCGGGACGCCGTAGCCGCACGGGTCGGACCGTCGCGGCCCGCCGCGACGGTCCGACCCGGGTGCCCTCCGCAGTGCCGTAGACGCTTGCACATGCGGCTGAGCGCGAGGACCATGTCGGCGCGGTGGCGCGCGGAGTTGACTGATGCCCATGAACGAGAACACGAACAGCAGCCAGCAGCCCGCCGCCGCCACCACCACCACCCCCACCGTCCGGACCGTCCTGGTCACCGGCGGGACCGGCAAGACCGGCCGGCGGGTCGCCGAGCGCCTCACCGCCCTCGGCCACACCGCCCGGATCGGCTCGCGCACC
>NZ_JZWY01000646.1:0-7984 GCF_000966955.1 Streptomyces sp. NRRL S-495 | reverse complement strand
TGGGCGGACGACACCACCTGGGACGCCGCGCTGGACGGCGTCGACGCCGCCTACCTCGCCTACTACCCCGACCTCGCCTTCCCCGGCGCCGTGGAGACCGTCGGCGCCTTCGCCCAGCGGGCCGCCAAGGCGGGCGTCGGCCGCCTGGTCCTGCTCTCGGGGCGCGGCGAGGAGGCGGCGCAGGCCGCCGAGGCGGCGGTCGCCGAGGCCGGCACCGGCTGGACCGTGGTCCGCTGCGCCTGGTTCGACCAGAACTTCTCCGAGAGCTTCTTCCTGGAGCCGGTGCTCGCCGGGGAACTGGCGCTGCCGACCGGGGTCGCCGTCGAGCCGTTCGTCGACGTCGACGACATCGCGGACGTCGCCGCGGCGGCGCTCACCGAGGACGGCCACGACGGCGAGGTCTACGAGCTGACCGGCCCGCGCCTGCTGTCCTTCGCGGACGTGGCCGCCGAACTGACGGCGGCGACCGGGCGCGAGATCCGGTTCACGGCGGTCTCCCTGGAGGAGTACCGCGCGGTACTGGCCACCGTCGGCCTGCCGGGCGAGTTCGCCGACCTGTTCTCGATGGTCCTGGACGGCCGCAACGCCCATCTGGCGGACGGCGTCCGGCGCGCGCTCGGGCGTCCGCCGCGCGACTTCGCGGACTACGCGCGGGCGGCCGCGGCGTCCGGTGCCTGGAACGTCTGAACCTCCCGCTCGCCCCGCTTCCGCAGGTCCGGGGATCCGCCCGCCGCGCCGCGATCCCCGGACCGCCCTCCGCTCCTCTGCCCCTCCACACCTTTGACAGCCTCCACACCTTCCGGAGCCCGCCATGTCCGCCGCCCTCGGTGCCGCCCCCGTCCGTGACCTCGCCGCCGCGGCCACCACCGCCTCCCGCGCCGTCGGCCCGGTGCTGGCCACCGCCACCGCTGCGACCGGCCTGATGGCCGGCCTCTTCTTCGCCTTCGACGTCGCCGTCATGCCCGGCCTCGCCGCCGGCGACGACCGTACCTTCGTGACCGCGATGCAGCACATCAACGCCTCCATCCTCAACCCGGTCTTCGGGGCCGTCTTCGTCGGCGCCCTCGCGGTGCCCGCCGTCGGCACCTGGCTGCTGCACCGCTCCGGGCAGCGTGCCGCCACCCTCTGGACGGCGGTGGCGACCCTGCTCTACCTCGCCGCCCTCGTGCTCACCTCCGCCGTCAACGTCCCGCTCAACGACCGGCTCGCCGCGGCCGGCGACCCCGCCGCCGTCACCGACCTGGCCGCCGTGCGCGCCGCGTTCGAGCCGACCTGGACGACGTCCAACATCGCCCGCACGGTGCTCTGCACGGCCGCCGCCGTCGCCCTCACCCGCGCGCTGCTGCTGCACCGCCGCCCGGGGGCCCGTTGACCGGGGGCTTGTTGACCGGCAGCGTGTGGACGACCGCCTGCCGGCCGCTGACCGCCCGTCACCCGTGCCCGGTCCGGCCGACGTCACCGCCGCCCGCCGCACCGCCGCGTCTAGGCTGTCCCCTCATGGACACCCTGACCGGGCTGCTCGACGGCCCCAAGGCCCGTGGCGCGTTCCTGCTGCGCTCCGTCCTCAGCACGCCCTGGGCCCTGCGGATCGAGGACCGCGCGCCGCTGTCGCTGATCACCATGCTGGACGGCGCGGCCTGGATCCTGCCCGACGGGGCGGAGCCGGTCCTGGTGCGGCCGGGGGACCTCGCCCTGCTGCGCGGGCCGGAGGCGTACACGGTCGCGGACCACCCGCGGAGCGAGCCGGACATCCTGATCGGCCCCGGGCAGATCTGCTCCCGGGACGGCGCCAGCGTCGCCACCTCGATGGCGCTGGGCGTGCGGACCTGGGGCGAGACCCGGCCGGACGACGAGCGTCCCTCGGTCATGCTGTCCGGCACCTACCTGGCGGAGCACGAGATCGGCCGCCGGCTGCTGGGCCACCTGCCGACACTGCTGGTGCGGCCCGCCGGGGTGGACACCACCGTGGACACCCTGGTCCAGCTGCTCGCCACCGAGGTCACCCGGGCCGAGCCGGGTCAGGAAGTGGTGCTGGACCGGCTGCTGGACCTGCTGGTGGTCGGGGTGCTGCGGAGCTGGCTCGCCGCCCCGGACGGCGAGGCGCCCGGCTGGCTGCGCGCCCAGGCGGACGAGGTGGTGGGCCCGGCGCTGCGGCTGCTGCACGACGATCCGGCCCGGCCGTGGACGGTGGCGGCGCTCGCCACCGAGGTCGGGGTCTCCCGGGCGGGGCTGGCCCGGCGGTTCACCGCGCTGGTCGGCGAGCCGCCGATGGCGTACCTGGCGAACTGGCGGCTGGCGGTGGCGGCGGACCTGCTGCGCGACCCGGGGCTGACCGTCGCGGCGGTGGCCCGCCGGGTCGGGTACGGCGACGCGTTCGCGCTGAGCACCGCGTTCAAGCGGGTGCGCGGGCTCACCCCGCAGGAGCACCGCCGGCTGGCGGCCTCCGCCGAGGCGGGCGACCTGCTGGGCGGCGTGCCGGGTGAAGCGGCGGACCACGCGACGGGCGGCATCGCGGCCGAGCAGTCGTCGACGGCGGCGCCGTCGGCAGGGGTCCCGACCACGGTGGTGCTGGCGGCCGGTTGAACGAGCGGCGGTGCGGCGCGGGTGCGTCGCCGCACCCGCGCCGACCCGGCTCAGCTCGGCCGGAGGTGGCAGTGCAGCACCAGCGCCCAGCAGAGGAAGCCGAGCGCTGCCGTGGACAGCAGCGCCCGCGCCGCGTTCCACCGCGCCCACCTGGCGCGGAACGACCCGCACATCCGCACCGGCTGCCCGGCCCGACCCAGTTGGGCGGTCAGGCTCAACTCCCGGGCCCGGCCGAGTTCTCCGGCCTGCTGCGCCAGTGCCTGGTTCAGCGGGAGGTTCACCATCCTGGTCAGCACCAGGGAAGCGGTGTAGCAGACCAGCGCGCCGACGGCCGCCGGCAGTACCCGGCGGCCGTCGCTCGGCAGGTGCAGCACGACCGCCACGCTCGTGAACACCAGCGCCCCGACGAATCCCACCAGGAACCACCCGTTGAGGATCGCCACGTTGAGCCGCTGCATCACCTGGGCGACCATGAAGTCCCCGGTGCTGCCGAGCCCCGGTGTCACCGAGCAGGCGTACGTGTAGAACAGTCCGGCGGTCAGTCCGGTGGTGACCGTCGCCGCCACCAGTGCGAAGACCCGCATCGCCTCCATGTCGTCCTTGCCCCCGTTCATTCGCCCGGCACCGCCCGGTTGGAGCGGCCCCGCGTGCCGATCATCCGTCATCGAACTGCCGTTTGCCCACCTAATTGGCGGATACACACCCGATGATGACGGATGGTCATGTCAATCGCGGCCGGATCCCGTCGCGGAGGCGGATCCTCCGGTGCGCGGGGCGAGCGCGGCGTACAGGGACTTGACGCTCCAGTGGCCGGCCGCGCCCGGCCGGGTGGTCAGATAGACGGTCGCCCGGCGCGCGGACCAGCCGTGCGCCTCGACCAGTCCGGCGGCGATGGTGCGCAGGTAGCGGGCGCGCGGGGCGTTCAGTTCGGCCTCGGCGAGCGTCCACGGGGCGGTGAAGGTCAGCACCGGGAGGCCGTCCAGGGTGCCGAGGCAGACCAGGGTCTGGTAGCGGCCCGGCCCCTGCCGGTCGCGGCCGGTCCGCAGCACGGTTCCCAGGTCGAGGTCCGCGCCCGGCCCGCCGCCCATCTCCTGGGCGGCGATGTCGCTGAACTGCCCGGCCGTCAGCAGATGGGCGCGGGCGGGCACGGTGCCGGGTCCGTGCGGGTCGTAGAACGCCATGCCGCCGCCCCAGACCCGCGACTCCAGGGCGAAGTAGAGACTTCCGGGCAGTCGAACGGGCACCGACCGCCGCGGCGGCCGACCGTCCCGGCAGCCGGGGTACTCCCGGGCACCGTCGGCCGGCCGCCCGCCGCCCAAGTAGCAGGCGAGCCGCTCGGTGTGCATGTTCGAACCGTAGGCGGCGTACCAGACCGGATCGTCCTGGCTCGGGGCGGCCGCGGCGGTCACCGGGTCGACGGGCCATTGGATCGGCAGGATCGGTCCGTTCGGTCGGATTGATCGGATCGGTCGGATCGGCAGGGAGTCCTCCACGGCCGGTGACGCTACCCGCCCTTGGGCGCGCTACTCGTGGCGCACACTTTCGAGTGGACCGGGCATGGCGGCCCGGCGCCGGGGGGTAGGCCACCGGCATGACGACCTGTGGCGTCCGCCCACTCGGGCCCGCGGCCGGTGCGGGGGACGGCCGTCACCGGCACCGGCAGGGCCGTCGGCTCAGCCGGCGGCCGGTTCCGGGCCCGTGGTCGGCCCCGGGGCGGGTCGGGTGCCGGCGACGGCGCGGCCGGAGGCGCGGGCGGCCAGGGCCTGCCGGGCCCGGTCCGCGCGGTCGGCGCCGGCCGCGGCGTCCAACTCCCCGCCGTAGGGCTGGAACCACGCCCAGTCGGTGATCTCCCCGTCCGGGCAGCCGAGTCGGACGGTCTCGGGGTCGGCGGTGCCGAAGTCGTGGAAGAACTGGACGATCGGGTGGTCCGCCCCCGGCTCGGGGTGCCGCCAGAACACCGCCAGCAGCGGTCCGGCCGGCCGGTCGAGCCCGGTCTCCTCGCGCAGCTCGCGGGCCGCCCCGGTCGGCGAGTCCTCGTGGGTGTCGAGCACACCCCCGGGGAAGTTCCAAGTCCCGGCCCGCGGCCGCCGGTCCGGTTCCCGGACCCGGGGCTTGACCATCAGCAGCCGCCCGTCCGGGGCGGTCACCACGGCGGCCGTGCACAGCCACGAGCGCGGGGTGGTGGCCAGCCACTGGCTGCGCGGCAGATGCGGCCGCGCGGGGCCGTGGGCACGCAGGAACCGCACCGTCTCGGGGGTGACGCCCGGCAGGTTGTCCGTGAAGAACCAGGCATGCGTGCTGTGCCGGGGGAGCGTGAGCCGGTCCAGTGCGCCGGGTACGTGCGCCGACAGCGCGTACACATGCCGCAGCGCCGACTCCGTGGCGTCCTCGAACACCCCGACCGGGCGCCCCGCCGCCCCGGCCACCCCACAGCTCTCGGCCAGCGCCCGGACGGCGCCCCGCGCCGGGTCCTCGCCCGGGCGCACGGCGGCGGACGGCAGCTCCCAGCGGCCGTCCGGGCGGCGCAGCAGCAGGACCCGGCCGAGCGGGTCGGCCACGAGCGCACCGGCGACCGGGACGGGGACGGCGACGGGGACGGAGACGGAGGTAGCGGGCACGTCGGGAACGGATGCGCCGACGACGGACGGGTCCGCGCCGGGAGCCCCGGTCGGCGGGAGGGGACGGGACGAACGGTGCACCTGGAGGTCTCCTTGGGCGAGGGGGATCAACGGGGCAGGGGCGGGAGGACCGGACCGGGCGTCAGGGGGCGCCCTCCGGCCGCCGCCCGGGTCCGAGGGCCGGCCGGAGGAACCCGCCCACCGGTCCGCCACCTCCGGCCGGTCTTTCCGCTCCGCTTCCGCCCACGTCCATTCGGTCGCCTCCGTCCGTCCACGGTGCCTGCCTGGCCGCGCCGGGTGTTCCCGGCGGCCCCTACCCGCCGCCGTCCGGTGCGGAACGCCCGCCGCCGGACCCGTCCCCGGATCCCGGGGTTCGCCCCCTTCCCACCGTTCACGCCGCTCACCGGTCACGCGCCTCACCGTTCCCCGCCCGGCGGGCGAGTCGGGCACACCGCGGCGGGGTGCCCCGGCGGGGCCGGGTGGCCCAGCAGCGACCAGAGCACCCACCCCGTCAGCCCGGTGCGCACCACGACGACCCGGCTCCAGCGCGTCCCGAGCGCGGAGATCCAGGTGTCGACGATCTCCACCCGCTCCCCGCAGTGGGCGAGGCCCAGCACCGCGCCGTCGACCGAATGCTCGCGCCGCACATTGGCGGCGTTCACCGTGACCACCCAACCGCGCGGAGCGTTCTGCGGCGGCGGTCCGGCGTGCCGCTCCGGCGGCGGAGGGTGGTCGGTCCCGGCGGCCATCGCCGGGAGGACGAGGATCAGAAGGGAGAGCGCGGTCCAGCTGACCCTTCCGAGGTGTGCAGGCATACCGGGCACAACGAGCCGATCCGGTGGCGGCCGACCGTGCATGCCCACGGCCACCCGGAAGGCTGCTCCGGCTCGCTCGGGCGGGTGCAATCACCACCCCGGCCGTGCCCTCCGGAGGCCCGCCCCGTCCCGATGTCCCGCCATGCCTCCGGCTCGGGTCCGGCTCGGGCCCGGATCGGACAAGGACCGGGCGTCCACGGACTGTTCGGCCGCCCCGGTCGGTCGGCCCGCCCCGGACGCGGGCCCCTACGATGGCGGCCATGAACACTGGGGGGCCGGAGACACGGCTCATCGACAACCGCTTCGAACTGCTGGAACGCCTCGGTGGCGGCGGCATGGGACTGGTCTGGCGGGCCCGTGACACCATGCTGCACCGCGAGGTCGCACTCAAGGAGGTCCGCCCGCCGGACCCGGCGATGGCCGCGGCCAACCCCGAGGCGGCCCACGAGTTGCGCGAGCGGGTCCTGCGCGAGGCCCGTGCGCTCGCCCGCCTCCAGCACCCGCACGTCGCGGTGATCCACCACATCGTCGACACCCCCGACCACCCCCACCCCTGGCTGGTCATGGAGTTGGTGAGCGGCGGCAGCCTCGCCGACCGGATCGCCCGCGGCCCGCTCACCGTCCCGGAGGCCGCCCGGATCGGCCGTGGGGTGCTCTCCGCGCTGCGCGCCGCCCACGCGGCCGGCATCCAGCACCGCGACGTCAAGCCCGGCAACGTGCTGCTGCGCGCCGACGGCACGCCCGTCCTCACGGACTTCGGCATCGCCGCGATGCAGGACGCCAACACCGCGCTCACCGCCACCGGCGCGCTGATCGGCTCGCCCGAGTACATCGCCCCGGAGCGGATACGCGGCGAGGAGGGCAACCCGTCCTCCGACCTGTGGTCGCTCGGCATGCTCCTGTACGTCGCCGTCGAGGGCCACCACCCGCTGCGCCGCGGCACCACGTTGGCCACCCTCGCGGCCGTCCTGGACGAGCCGTTGCCGCCGCCGACCCGTTCGGGTCCGCTGGGGCCGGTGCTGGCCGCCGTACTGGCCCGCAATCCGGCGGTGCGGCCGGACGCCGCGCAGCTCGACCAGGCGCTCGCCGCCGCCGAGGCGAGCGCCGGCGCCGGCGGGGCGGGGCAGCCGTCCTGGCAGCCCACCTTCCTGGACTCCGCCCGCCCGCCGGTGGGCCCGGAGCCCACCGCGGCCTTCGGTACGCCGAACCCCGCCTTCGGCACCCCGAATCCTGCTTTCGACGCCCCGCAGACCGGCTACGGCGCTCCGCCCGCCGGTTACGCGACCCCGAACCCCGCCTACGGAAGCGAACCCGCCACCGACGGAGGGCACTTCGGCGGCACCGGCACCCAGTACCTGGGCGCCACCGGCCCCGCCGAGCCCCCGCCGCGGCCCGCCCGCCGCCGCACCGGTGCCACCATGACCCTCGCCGTCGCGGGCGTCGCCCTGACGAGCGTGCTCGTCTGGACGCTCCGGCCGGACGGCAACGGTTCGAGCGGCACCGGCGGCACCGGCTCTGCCCCCAAGGGAACGAACGCGCCCGCCGACCCGGGCGGCCCCCCGGCCTCGCCCGGAACGGCCGCGCCCACCGCCCCGGACACGACCGCCTCCGCCGCCCCCACGGCGAAGCCCTCGCCGAGCGCGCCGAAGACCACCGCGCCGGCCAAGGACCTGCTCACCCCGGACGGCGTGCGCACCGTCGTCGCCGCGATCACCGCGCAGAGCGGCACCACCAAGGTCAAGCGGCTCTCCGTCTACCCGGAGTACGCGAGCGCCCAGGTCCCCACGGCCGACGGCCGCGGCTACGACTGGTACGACTACCGCAACGGCAATGTCGCCAAGCGCGTCGGTGGGTCGATGGGCAATGACAAGCCGGTCGACCTCGCGCAGTACGACTGGGACACCGTCCCGGCCCTGCTGAAGAAGGCCAACGAGACCCTCAACGTCAAGAACCCGACCAGCCGTTACC
>NZ_JZWY01000645.1:0-581 GCF_000966955.1 Streptomyces sp. NRRL S-495 | reverse complement strand
GCCGTTACCTGCTGATCGACATGTGGTCCGACGGCTATCAGTGCATCCGGGTCTACCTGTCCGACGAGTACCAGAACGGCGGCTACCTGCTGGCGGACAACAAGGGGACCGTCCGCCGCACCCTCCCCGCCGACTGACCCGGCCGCCTGGCCCGGCCGCCTGACTTCGCCGCCGTCCCGCCCCGCCCCGGACGGGCCCCGGCGGGCCCGGTAGGCCCACGGACGGTGGCGGGCGGCCCCGCCCCGGACGATGCTGGACTGGTCCCGGGGCTTCCCGGCAGGCCTCCTCGACGGGTGTCACCGGCGGTCGTTCCCGGTGGTCGCCCCGGCGGGGGCCTCCGGCGGCCCCGGTGTCCCACCCCCGAGCGAGGAGCCGTCGCGACAATGAGCGAGAACCACCACGTCCTGCTGCTCGACTTCACCGACAGCGTCGCCTGCCGCGCCGCCTTCGACGAGGCCGCGCACCTGCCGGGCCTGCGGCAGTCCGCGATCGTCGAGCGCGAGGCGGACGGCACCCTGGACTTCCCGGCCAGCCAGGTCCGCGGCGCCGGCGCGCCGACGGTCGGTGCGGGGGTGGCCGGG
>NZ_JZWY01000644.1:0-1698 GCF_000966955.1 Streptomyces sp. NRRL S-495 | reverse complement strand
GTGCGGGGGTGGCCGGGGGACTCGCCGGGCTGCTCGGCGGGCCGATCGGCGTCCTGCTGGGCTGGGTGGCCGGGACCGCGCTCGGCAACGCCGCCGAGACCTGGCGCGACAAGGAGGGCGGCGCCGGCCTGATCGTCCTGAGCGAGGAGGTGGAGGACGGCCACTGCATGCTGGTGCTGGACGTCGTCGAGTCCTCCCCGGAGCCCGCCGACGCGCTGGCGGCCCGCCACGGCACCACCCCGCGCCGCCTCCCCGCCGCCGAGCTGGCCGCCCGGGTCAAGGCGGCCCGCCGCGCCGCCGAGGAGGCGTAGGAGGCGTAGGGGGGCCGGTGCCGTCGCCCGCGGGCTCGGGCTCGGGCTCGAGCTCGGGCTCAGGCGAGGGCCGAGGCCAGCAGGGCGAAGGCGGCGACGATGACGGCGACCCGGGCGTAGTGGTAGCGGTCCCAGCGGTTCTGCTGCTCCTTCCAGTCCGCGGGCCGGTTCTCGGGCGTCCAGGTCTTGCTGCGGTTGTTGATCGGGACGAGCAGCAGGACCGACATGAGCACACTCAGGACCAGCAGGGCGGCGGCGACGACGACCAGGCCGGCGCCGGGGTGGTGCCGACCGGCGACGGCCCAGATCGCGCTCAGCGCGACCGAGGTGATGTACCAGACCGGCATCAGGGCGCCGAGCATCCGGCCCCCGTGGGCGCGGCCGAGCTGGCCGGCGTCCTCGGGCAGTCCGCCGAGGATCGGGTTGACGACGAAGGCGACGCAGAACTCCACGCCCACCATCACGCCGACGACCACGGTGGTGAAGACCTCAAGTGCGTTGAGCATGATGACCCCTCCTGGGATCTAGCGCTGCTAGCTGTTGAGGCAACGCTAGACCTACTGCCGCTCGATTGTCTAGCGGTGCTAGGATCGGGTCATGTCGCTACAGGAACGCAAGCAGCGCGAACGGGCGGACCGCGCCCGCCTCATCGTGGCCACGGCCCGCGAACTCGCCGAGCAGCAGGGCTGGGACGCGGTCACCACCCGCCGGCTCGCCGAGCGCATCGAGTACAGCCAGCCCGTCCTCTACAGCCACTTCCGCGGCAAGCGCGAGATCATCGGCGCCGTCGCCCTGGAGGGTGCCGCCGAGATGGCCGCGGCGCTGCGCGCCGCCACCGCCGCCGCGGACGGCACCCGCGCCCGGGTCGTCGCCCTGGCCCGCGCCTACCTCGAGTTCGCGGAACGCAATCCGGCGGTCTACGACGCTATCTTCCAGCTCGACGGCGGCCTGGCGTTCGCCCGCGAGGACACCCCCGAGCCGCTGAAGGACGCCTTCGCCGCCCTGCTGGAGAGCCTCGGCGAGGTCGCCGGGGACGGCGTCCACCCGGCACTCTTCACCGAGACGTTCTGGGCGGCCCTGCACGGGCTGGCCACCCTGACCCGCGCGGGACGACTGCCGCCGGAGCACACCGGGCCCAGGGTGGAACTGCTGGTGGACCGGCTCGCCGTGCTCTGACACCCCCCGGCCGCCGCCGGCGCTCATCGAGCGCGAACCGTTACCCGCCCCCGGCGTACCCGGACGCCGGCCGGGGGAGGCTGCGGGGCATGCGAGGGGCGGGGGAGCGGGGAGCCGTGCGGGCGGTCGTCCGCTGGGCGGGGCATCCGGGGACGCTGGCCGCGGTGGCGGTGCTGCTGTTCAACGACCACGTGGGCAAGCGGCTGTGGCC
>NZ_JZWY01000643.1:0-3721 GCF_000966955.1 Streptomyces sp. NRRL S-495 | reverse complement strand
GGGAAGGTCAGCGACCTGGCGTGGATGCTGGTGTCACCGGTGGTCCTGGCGCTGCTGCTGACCCCGGTGCTGTCGCTGATACCGGTGCTGCGGCTGCGCGGGGACCGGCCCGCGATCGCGGGGCTGGCGGCGACGGGCGCGATGTTCGCCTTCGCGAAGTCCGGCCCGTGGGGCGGCGAGGTCGCTTCGGCGGTCTGGTCGTGGAGCGGGGTGCCGAGCCGGATCCAGGGCGACCGGAGCGACCTGGTGGCGCTGCCGGCGCTGGGGGTCTCCTGGTGGCTGTGGAAGCGCTCGCGTGCCGTCGGGCGGTCGTGGCGCCCGACGGCGGCCGTCGCCGTGCCGCTGGCCGTGGTGGCGATGGTGGCCACCGGGCAGTCGCCACAGACAGGCCCGGAGCGGCCTGTGCTGTGGAGCAGGGGCGGGCAGACACTGCTCGACACCCCGGGGAAGCGGTGGATCACCGAGGACGGCGGCGCGACCTGGAGGCGGACGAAGCAGAGCCGCTCGGACCGGCCCCGCCCCGACCGTAGCCAGCCGCAGAACGGCCAGTGCGCGGAGTCCCGACCCCGGTTGTGCTTCCGGCTCCGCGACGCCACCTCGCCGGTGGAGGCGAGTGAGGACGGCGGCTTCAGCTGGCACATGGTCCACGACCCCGGAATGCCGTGGCGCCGGCCTTCGCGTCCGACCCCTGGCTCGGAGCCGCCCTCGTCCTCCCTGCCCGAGGTGTCCTCCCCGTCCGGTACCCCTTCCCCGTCCGTGTCACCGACCGACGTCCTGGAGCCCTACGGCGCCGAGCTGCTCGTCCTCGAGGCGCCCGAGGGCTGGGTGGTACTGGCCAACTACCCGAAAGCCGGACTGCTGCGCGGGACGCCCGACGGCGTATGGACACAGCAGCAGTATCCCGATCGCAGTACCTTCGTCGCCCCCGAGCAGCCCCGCCGCTGGGCGCTGGGGCTGCCCGTCGCGGTGGCCGCCGGGTTCGCGGGCATGCTGGCGGTCGCGGCCGCCTGGCTGCTGGGTTCCGCCGCACCCGGCGAGCGCCGACGGGAACTGGCGCTCCTGCTGCTCCGTCAGGTGCTCTGCCTGTTCTGGGTCCAGCTCGCCGCCTGGCTGTGCGGCGGCGAGCTGCTGTGGAAGGTGCCCGGGGTGCTGCCGGCGGGAGTGTTGACGGTGGGGCTGCTGCCGTTGCTCTGGTTCCTGCGGCGCGGCCCGAATCCGGGGCGACGCCGACTCCGCGCCCTGTCTGCGTTCGCGGCGGGGAGTGCGGTGGTGGCGCTTCTGCCCTACCTCCTGTGGGCCGCGCACCGGACGTCGGCCTGGTCGCAGGCCTCGGGTCTGACTGTCGGCTGGGCCCTGTTCACCACCCTGGCCGGCGCGGCCGTCGGCGCCCTCACCCGGCCCCCAGCCGCCCGTCCGGACGGTCCTCAGGGTCCGGCCGCCCCGGGACTTTCGGCCCCGGGAGCCTGAGCCCCGGACGGCGCCGCGTCCAGCAGGACCTGGCCCGCCGCAGTGCGGTGGTAGAGCACCGAGCGGCCCGCCCGGCGGCGCAGGGCGAGCCCGGCCTCGCGCAGGATGCGCAGATGGCGGCCGACCGAGCCCAGCGGCAGGCCGGTCAGGGCGACCAGCTGACTGGTGGTCTTCGGGGGGTCGAGCGCGACGAGCAGCTCGGCCCGGCCCCGCCCCAGCAGCGCGGCCAGCGCCTCCGGCACCGAAGGTCCGGCCCCGTCGACCAGTACGCCCGAGCACGGGTAGACCACCGCGTACCGGCGCCCGGGCCGCGCGCGCCGCCCGTCCACCGTCGGCACGTCCCAGCAGAGCCAGCTCTGCGTCGGCGTGACCGGCACGAACAGCAGCTCGGCGGCGGTGAGTTCGCGCGGTTCAGCGGCGGGGGCGGCGGCAGGTTCGGCGCCGGTCCGCAGGCCGTCGCCGCCGAGCCAGCGCATCCCCGGCCGCAGGTCGCCCAGCGCCGCCGCCCAGCCGCCCGAGCCGAGGGCGGCGGTGCGGGCCAGGATGTCCGCCTCGATGATCCGCCGGCGGCGTGCCCAGTCCGGTTCGACGGTCTCCGACCACACCCAGGACAGCAGCTCGGCGGCGCGCTCGGCGAGGTCCTCGTGCCGCAGCAGGAGCGGCGGCAGGGCCGATTCGTCGGCGGCGCCCAGGGTCTCGGCCAGGTCGGCCCGGACGACGGCCGGGGGCGTCGCCCGGACCTCCGCGAGCTCGCGGGCGAACAGCGCCGCCGCGTCCGGCATCGGCGCCGCCGCCCCTGGCGCCGCCGCCCCCGGTGTCGGCGTGAGGAAGGTCGCGTTCCAGCGCGGACCCAGCGCCGTCCGGACCAGCACGGCGGCGACCGGGTCGGCGGCCAGCCGCTCCCGGTAGCGGGGGAGCGCGGCCGCCAGCCACCGCCGCTCGCCGGGGTGGGCGCCCGTGCTCCGGTGGAGGGTCTTCAGCGCCGCGACCGTCTCGGCCAACGGGGACAGCGCGAACCGACTCCCCGCGAGCGTGTCCGCGTCCATTTGCCACCGGTCCACGTCCCGACCCGCCCCTCCCGAACCTCTCGCACCCCTTGCACCTCACGCACCTTTCGCGCCTGGGCGAAAAGCTAACGCGCCGCCGCCCGGGCCGGAAAGACTCCGCCGCATGCGCACCTACCGGGAGCTGTTCCACGAGCGCGAGTTCACCGCGCTGTTCCTGTTCTCCGCCGCCCAGACGGCGGCCCAGACCGTCGGCGGGCTCGCGCTCGGCGTGCTGGTGTTCCGGCGGACGGACTCGCCGTTGCTGGCGGCGCTGGCCATGTTCGGCCCGGCCTTCGCCCAACTGCTCGGCGCGGCCACGGTCCTGTCGGCTGCCGACCGGCTCCCGCCGCGCGCCGCGCTGACCGGCCTCGGCGTGCTGCTGGCCCTCGGCACGGCCGTCCAGGCGGTGCCCGGCCTGCCGCCCTGGGCGCTGTTCCCCGTGCTGCTCGCCCTCGGGGTGGCGGGCGCGGCGGGCGGCGGGGTGCGCTACGGGCTGCTCCACGAACTGCTGAGCCGGGACGGTTATCTGCTGGGCCGCTCCGCGCTGGGCCTGGCCTCCGGGCCGGTCCAGATCGGCGGCTTCGCGGTCGGCGGTGCGCTGGTGGCCGCCCTCACACCGTCCGGCGCGCTGCTCACGGCTGCCGCCCTGCACCTGCTGTCCGCCGGTGCGGCGCGGGCCGGGCTGCGTCGGCGCCCGCCCCGGGCCGCCGGGCGGCCGTCCGTCGCCGCGACGTGGCGGGCCAACGCACGGCTGTGGTCCTCCGCTCCGCGCCGGTGCGTCTACCTCGCGCTGTGGGTGCCGAACGGGCTGGTCGTGGGCGTCGAGGCGCTCTACGTGCCGTACCGGCCGGACGCGGCCGGCCTGCTGTTCGCGGTCGGGGCGCTGGGCATGCTGGTCGGGGACGTCCTCGTCGGCCGGGTGCTGCCCGCACACCGGCGGGAGGGGCTGGCCGTCCCGCTGTGCGTCCTGCTGGCCGCGCCGTACCTGGGGTTCGCGCTGGAGCCGGGCCTGCCGGTCGCGGCGGCGCTGGTCGCCGTGGCCACCGTCGGGTACGGGGCGGGGCTGCTGCTCCAGGAACGGCTGGTCGCGCTGACGCCGCCCGAGCTGAGCGGGCAGGCGCTCGGCCTGCACGGTTCCGGCATGCTGGCGATGCAGGGGGTCGGCGCGGCGGTGGCGGGCGCGTTCGCCGAACTGACCTCGGCCACCA
>NZ_JZWY01000642.1:0-274 GCF_000966955.1 Streptomyces sp. NRRL S-495 | reverse complement strand
TGCTCGCGCCGGGCCTGCGGCGGGACGGTGTCCTCCGTCGCGCCGAGGGCGGTCGATCCGGCGTCAGTGCCACCCCGTGCCCGCAGGACTGATGCACACGCACTGACGCACAGGCATTGCCGCACCCGCACTGCCGCACACGCACTGCTAACATCCGCGCATTCCGAACAATGATCGAACAGGGTGGACGGGCGCGGTGCAGGACGAGTTGCGGAAGCACGACCAGGCGGACGGGGACGGGGACGGGGACGGGGACGGGGACGGGGACGGGGAC
>NZ_JZWY01000641.1:0-15177 GCF_000966955.1 Streptomyces sp. NRRL S-495 | reverse complement strand
CGGGTCGAAGTCCGGGGGCGGCACCGTCACGGGCGTGCCCTTGGGCGTGGCGGGCGTGGCGGGCGCGTCCTCGGGGATCAGGATCGGCTGCGCCGGGGTCGGGTCGGCGACCGGGGCGAAGGGGTTGAAGTCGGCCGGAGGGACGCGGACCGGGGTGCCGCGCAGGTGCACCGGGAGTTCGGCGGCCTCGTCCTCGGCGGCGGAGCCGGGCCCGGCGGCGGCGACCCGGGGCAGGTCGGTGACGGGCGGCAGGTCGGTGACGGGAGGCGTCGGAGGCGCCGCCGGGGCCGCGGCGGGCATCGGCGGAGCCGGGACGGGGGCCTGGTGCGCCGCCGGGTGCGCGACCGGCGCCGGTTCGGCGGCCGGGACGAGGAGCACGGTGGCGGCGGGCAGCTGGGCTGAGGGGAGCGGCGCGGTCGGAGCGGCGGGGACGCCGTCCCAGCCGAACTGCACGGACTTCAAGAGCTCGGCGAAGACGTCCGTGTACAGCTCCCAGTCCTGCGGCTGGGCGGTGGTCAGCTGGACGCAGAGCACCGAGGCGCCGTCCGGCAGCGGGACGAACGCCTCGACCACCGAGGTGACCGCCCAGCGGCGCACCCCGTCGGCGGCCAGCGGGCCCGGGACGGGCACACTGCGGCCCTCGACCAGGACGGCCGCCGGGCCGGCGGGCAGCAGCACCGTCCACACCTCGGCGTGCCGCCGCACGGTGGCGAGCTCGGTGGCCAGGCCGGTGATCGGCAGCGGGTGGCGGGCCAGCGAGACGACCAGTGTCGCGTCGGCCGCCCTGCCGTCCACCTGGACCGCCGCGACGCCCGCGTAGACGGCACCGGAGGCGGTGACGACATCGGCCAGGGCGGCGGCGATCAGCGCGAACTCGCGGCGGTCGGCCGGGGCGGTGCCGCTGAACAGCTCCTCGGCGGTCTCGGCCAGGTGGGCCGTCAGCTCGGCGGCGGCCGCGCCGGTGGCCGGGGCGATCCCGAGGCCGGCCGGGATGCCGTCCACGGGGCCGGTGGACACCGTGCGGGCGGAGACCCCGGGCGGGCCGCCGGGCGCGGTGAGGGCGTGGAAGCCGGGCGGGACCACCAGTCGGACCTCGGCTCCCGCGCCGGTCGGCAGCTCGACCGGCTGCCGGGTCTGCTGCCCGGCCGCGAGGGCGGCCAGCGGCGCGGCGAACGCGGGGCGGAGCTTGGGATCGGCGGGCTCGCCGGTCACCGGGAGGTCGAAGTGCCCGGCGGTGAGGGCCTCCGGGGAGCCGCCCGCCGCGCCCCGGACCGGGCCGGTGGCGCCGTAGCGGGCCAGCAGCCCGCCGATCGCCAGCGGGGCGAGCGCGGCACCGCTGCCGGGGCGGGCGGTGCCGGCGGTGACCACGGTGCCGAGCCGGCCGACGGCGGTGTGCACCGGGCCGTTGGGCGCCAGCGGCAGCTGGAACAGGGCCTCGGTGGCCGGGTGCGCGGTGGACCGCAGCTCCGTCAGCACGGCTGCGGGGTGGCGCGAGGCGCGGGCGTCGAAGAGCGCGTCGGTGAGGCTGCCGAGCGTCGCGGAGACCCGCTCCGCCGCCGCGAAGGGAGTCGCCTCCGCGCTGAACTGGCCGTCCTGGGTCAACTGTTGAGCCCCCCGCTCTGCTCGCTGTGCGTTCGCTGGTCCGGATCCCGGCCCGAGGGGTGCCCGGCGGGCCGTCGGATCCGTGCACATTCCTATCAGAGGCCGCCGACGCGGCAGAACCGGCCGCCCGCGGTGCGGCCCGCGTTCAGACCTGCTCCCGGGGCTCCTCCGGCGCGGGCGGGACGGCCAGGACGGCCAGGG
The DNA here is from genome assembly GCF_000966955.1 of Streptomyces sp. NRRL S-495. Taxonomy (NCBI): domain Bacteria; kingdom Bacillati; phylum Actinomycetota; class Actinomycetes; order Kitasatosporales; family Streptomycetaceae; genus Streptomyces; species Streptomyces sp. NRRL S-495. The sequence continues at coordinate 13,374 of NZ_JZWY01000641.1, read as the reverse complement.
TGTCGGCCAGGCCGGGGACGGCGAGCAGGCCCGCGAGGTCGCGGACCAGCTTCCCGGTCGGGCCGTCCGGCCGCTCCCCGGCGAAGAAGCCGGCCAGCTCGGCGGCGAGCGCGGGCTCCCGGGCGGCGGTCAGGGTGAGCGAGGCGACGAACTCCTGCACCAGGTGCAGCTGCAGCTCCTCCAGCGGCACCGAGCGGTCGGCCAGCCACTCCAGCGAGGTGATCTCGGCGTTGGCGATCCAGGCCCGGACGGTCAGCCGCAGTCCCGGGCTGGGCGAGGGGAGCGCCAGGTGGCCGAGGATCTGCTCGTGCGCGGCCTTGCGGACCTCGTCGATCACCGCCGAGGTGTTGGTGCTGGCGGTCACCGAGCCGCCGCGCAGCAGTGCGGCGAAGCCGGGGCCGTGGCTCTGCACGAAGTCCAGGTAGCGGCCCATCACCCGGTACAGCCGCTCGGACAGCGGGCCGTCGGCCGGCTCCTCGAACCGGGCGGACAGCTCCTGGCCGGCCCGCCGCAGCGACTCCTCGTAGATCGCCTGCTTGCCCGGGAAGTAGTGGTAGACCAGCGGCCGGGAGGCGCCCGCGGCGGCGGCGATGTCGTCGATCGACACCTCCTCCGGCGGGCGGTGGCTGAACAGCTCCAGCGCGACGGCGATCAGCTGCTCACGCCGCTCGTCGACGCTCAGCCGCCGGCGCGGCCGCCCGGCCTTGCCCGCCCCGGTCTTTCCCGCCCCGGCCTTATCCGCTCCGACCGCCCCGACCGCTCTGCCCACCTCGACCACCTCGCCCGCCGGTTCCGGTGTGCCGGTCCGCGCGGACCGCCCGGCGCGCTCCGGACGGTCGCCGCGCGCGGGCGCGGAGGAGGGGGCCGACGGCGTGCGGGATGCCATGCGCGCCACCCTATCGGCCCGGGTCAGGCGCGGTCAGGGCCGGTGGTGCTCCAGGTAGCGGCGGTACGCCTCGAGGCCGTCCGGGACGAACTCGTCCCGGGCCAGGCGTTCGGCCAGCTCGTCCGGGGTCAGCCAGGCGTGCCAGGCCACCTCGGACTCCTGCGGGTCCACCGGGCCGTCCCACTCGGCCTCGTGCACATCGGACCACCAGGAGAGGCCGTCGCCCCGGAAGACGAAGCGGAACAGCGGGCGCGGGACGATCCCGGTCACGCCCAGCTCCTCCTCGGCCTCCCGGACGGCGGCTTCCTCGTACGTCTCGCCGGCGCCCACCACGCCGCCGACGAACATGTCGTGGGCGCCCGGGGCGAACAGCTTGGTGTCGGTGCGCCGGTGCACGAAGATCCGCCCGGCCGGGTCGCGGACCAGGACGAAGACGCACCGGTGCAGCAGCCCCCGCCGGTACACCTCCCCGCGTGTCTCGGTCCCGATCACCCGGTCGTGCTCGTCGACGACGTCCAGCAGCTCTTCGGAAGGTGAGGTCATGACCGACAGGTTAGGGTTTCCGGGCGATTCACGGACACACGAACGATGGACGTACGAACGACCGACGAGGACGGGGACGGCGCGCGGTGGTGGAGATCTGGGGCGAGACGGCCGGGGGCTTCGAGCCGGTTCGGGAGGCATTCGCCCGCAACTTCCGGGACCACGGCGAGCTCGGCGCGGCGTTCGCGCTGTACGTACGGGGCCGGAAGGTGGTCGACCTGTGGGGCGGCGACGCCCGGCCGGAGGTCGGCGGCCGGCCGGCGCCGGCGGTGCCGTGGACGGCCGACACCGCGCAGGTGCTGCGCTCGGTCACCAAGGGCCTGACGGCGACCACCGCGCTGCTGCTCGCCGAGCGCGGACAGCTCGACCTGGACGCCCCGGTCGCCTCCTACTGGCCGGAGTTCGCGGCGGCCGGCAAGGGCGGGGTGCCGGTGCGCTGGCTGCTGTCGCACCAGGCGGGCGTGCCCGCGCTGGACGTGCCGCTGCGGCTGGAGGACGTGCTCACCTGGGAGCGGGCGGCGGCCGCGGTGGCCGCCCAGCGGCCCGCCTGGGAGCCGGGGACCGCGCACGGCTACCACCCGTACACCTTCGGCTGGCTGGTCGGCGAGGTGGTGCGCCGGGTCGCCGGACGGACCGTCGGCCAGTACTTCGCCGAGGAGATCGCCCGGCCGCTCGGCCTCGACCTGTGGATCGGGCTGCCGTCCGGCGCCGCGCCCCGGGTCGGCCGGCTGGTCGACCTGCCCGCGCCGGCCTCGGCCAGGACCGGGCCGAGCGGCCTGCGGCTGCGGCCCAAGCAGTCGGTCCGGGACGCCTACCAGGACCCGGCCTCGCTGACCGCGCGGGCCTTCGCCTCGGTGCGCCCGGGGGTGGACCTCAACGACCCGGCGGTGCAGGCCGCCGAGATCCCCGGCGCGGGCGGGATCGGCACCGCGCGCTCGGTGGCGCGGTTCTACGCGGCGCTGGTCGGCGCGGCGGACCGGTACGGCAGCGGCGGCGGGACGCTGCCGCCGCTGCTCGGCCCGGAGGTGCTGGCCCGCGCGGTCGGGCCGGTGGTGAGCGGCCCGGACCGGGTGCTGATCGTCAACTCGACCTTCGGGCTGGGCTTCTTCCGGCACAGCCCGACCGCGCTGATGGCCTCGCCGGCCAGCTTCGGGCACCCCGGCCGGGGCGGTTCGCTGGGCTTCGCCGATCCCGGACTCGGGATCGGCTTCGGCTACGTCACCAACGGCATGCAGCCCGGGGTCACCGGGGACGTCCGCTCCCGCGCGCTGATCCGGGCGGTGCGGGAGTCGCTCGGGGTGTCCTGACGCTCGGGGTGTCCTGACCCGCCCCGGCCGTCCCCGGTGACCTGGCGCCGGGGGTCAGGCCTGGCCGGTCTCGAAGCGGCCGATCCGGCCGTGCTCGACGGTGAAGCGCCAGGCGGTGCGCATCTCGCCCCAGGTCTCGTTGCGGAAGTCGGCGACCAGTGCCCGGCCGCCGTCGGACTCGGAGCGGACCTCCATATGGCCGCGCACGGTGAAGATCTCCCGGTCGATCCAGTCCTGGAGGTCGCGGTCGGAGCCGTCGTCGGACATCGTGGCGTCGGGGGTCAGCAGGTCGACGAAGGCCTGCCGGTCGCCCGCGTTGATCGCGGTGACGGCGGCGCGCACGGTCGGGTCGGTCAGTTTGGCGGTGGCGATGGCCATCCGGTCTCCCAGGAGTCGAAGCGATGGGGACTCCTGTTTAGGGCGTCGGACGGGACTCGCCGCGCATGTCGGCGGCGCGTCGGAGATTTCCGGTGATTCATGTGCTTACATCCCGATACGGGTGATTTGCCCTCAGGGGTCCCCGAGACCGGGCCACGGGGAGTGGCGTACGGAGTGGGAAGTCGGCCGGACCGACTTCCCACTCCGCGTTCCGGCCCCGTCGGCAGTGCGGGGGCCGGTCGGTCAGAACAGGCCCAGGGCCTGCGGGGAGTAGCTGACCAGGAGGTTCTTGGTCTGCTGGTAGTGCTCCAGGAGGGCCTTGTGGTTCTCCCGGCCGATGCCCGAGTTCTTGTAGCCGCCGAAGGCGGCGTGGGCCGGATAGGCGTGGAAGCAGTTGGTCCACACCCGGCCCGCCTGGATGGCGCGGCCCGCCCGGTGGGCGGTGGTGCCGTTGCGGGTCCAGACGCCGGCGCCGAGGCCGTACTGGGTGTCGTTGGCGAGCGCTATCGCGTCGTCGAAGTCCTCGAAGCGGGTGACCGCGACGACCGGGCCGAAGATCTCCTCTTGGAAGATCCGCATCCCGTTGACGCCCTCGAAGACGGTCGGCGTCACGTAGTAGCCGCCGGCCAGCGCGCCCCCGAGGTCGGCCCGCTCGCCGCCGGCCAGCACCTTGGCGCCCTCGGCCTGGCCGATCTCGATGTAGGAGAGGACCTTGCGCAGCTGCTCGTCACTGGCCTGCGCGCCGACCTGGGTCTCGGTGTCGAGCGGGTTGCCCTGGCGCATCGAACGGACCCGCTCCAGGCCGTCCGCGAGCAGCCGGTCGTAGATCGAGGACTCGATCAGCGCCCGGCTCGGACAGGTGCAGACCTCGCCCTGGTTGAGGGCGAACATCGCGAAGCCCTCGACCGTCTTGTCGTAGAAGGCGTCCCGCTCGGCGGCGACGTCGGCGAAGAACAGGTTGGGGCTCTTGCCGCCCAGCTCCAGCGAGACCGGAATGAGGTTGCCGCTGGCGTACTGCGCGATCAGTCGGCCGGTGGTGGTCTCGCCGGTGAAGGCGATCTTCCGGATCCGGTCGCTGGAGGCCAGCGGGCGGCCGGCCTCCAGGCCGTAGCCGTTGACCACGTTGAGCACGCCCGGCGGCAGCAGGTCGGCGGTCAGTTCGACCAGCAGCAGGACGGAGGCCGGGGTCTGCTCGGCGGGCTTCAGTACGACCGCGTTGCCCGCCGCGAGGGCCGGGGCGAGCTTCCAGACCGCCATCAGGATCGGGAAGTTCCACGGGATGATCTGGCCGACCACGCCCAGCGGCTCGTGGAAGTGGTACGCCACCGTGTCCTCGTCCAGTTGGGAGAGGCCGCCCTCCTGGGCGCGCAGCGCGCCGGCGAAGTAGCGCAGGTGGTCGACCGCGAGCGGCAGGTCGGCGCCCAGGGTCTCGCGGACCGGCTTGCCGTTCTCCCAGCTCTCCGCGACGGCGAGCCGTTCGAGGTTCTGCTCGATCCGGTCGGCGATCCGCAGCAGGACCTGGGCGCGTTCGGCGGGCGCGGTGCGGCCCCAGGCCGGGGCGGCGGCGTGGGCGGCGTCGAGGGCGGCCTCGATGTCCTCGGCGGTGCCGCGGGCGACCTCCGTGAAGACCTCGCCGGTGACCGGGCTGGGGTTCTCGAAGTACTGGCCGAGGACCGGTGGGGTCCATCGGCCGCCGATCCAGTGCTCGTAGCGGGGGCGGTACTCGACGATGGATCCGGGCTGTCCGGGGGGCTGGTAGACCGGCATGCTCTGGTGCCTCCTCGCGCTGTCGGGGCGCCGCACCGGCGCGTGGGCCGGGCGGCGCGCCGGGCCGTGCAGGGCGGCCCGGCGGAGGGTACGGACACACACGCGGGTCGGGCGTGCCCCGCTCCGGGGGGCGCCCGCCGAGCAGCACCCTAACCGGCGGGCGGCCGGTTCGGCTACGGTCCGTACGGCGCCCGTCCACGGAGGGTGGCGCATTCCGGCCGCCGAGCTTCGGCGCCGGACGAGAGCGCCCCGGAGGCGAGCGAGCGACTTGCAGTCAGGCCTCCTGGTAGCGGCCCGTGCGGCGCTCCCAGCTCAGGTAGCCGGCCAGCCAGGTGACCAGGCCGTCGGCGTAGCGCTGGGCGACGATCCGCTCGACCCGGGCCAGCCCCAGCTCCCGGTACACGTCGGGGAGCCGCTCGTACAGCTCGCGGCAGCGCTCGGCCATCAGCTGGGCCTCGGCCATCACCACCGCGCAGGCCGACTCGGCCGAGCAGTCCCGCTCCCGCTGGACGATCATCACCAGGTTGTTGACGTCGCCGCGCGGAGCCTCCAGCGGGAACGACCGGACGTCGTTGGTGAGCGAGGGGATGTCGGCGGCGAGCTGGCGGATCTGACGCAGCACCGGGTGGTGCAGGACGGCCGGCGGGACCTCGAAGTGGCCGAGTCGCTCGACCATGTCGAAGATGGTCTCCATCGCGGCGGTGCCGCGCCGCAGTACCTGATAGCCGGCCCGGTCGGGTGGGCGCGGACTTATCCGGCCGGCCGCCTCCGCGGGGTGGCTGGCCAGGTAGTACTCCCAGTTGTACGCGGCGCGCGCCTGCCAGCGGGCCGGCATGCCCTGGACGCTGCGCTCCCAGAGGTCGGCGAACGCGGTCTCCACGGGGGAGTTCCGGTCGGGCCGGGCGCCGTGCAGGACGGCCACCAGCCGGTCGCAGATGGGGGCGACCTCGGCGGGGCGGCGGCCGAGCGGGCCGTCGAACTGGTCGTCGAAGAGGAAGTAGAAGCCCATGAGGTCGGCGGCCAGGGCCAGTTCGTCCGGCCCGGCGTCGGGGTAGCCGAGCGCGGCGAGGTCGACGACCTCCCAGTGCGCGTAGGACGGGTGGGTCGGGTCGGCCAGCAGCGGGTGGCGGGTGAGCCAGGCGCGGTGCAGTTCGGTGGCGTACGGCCCGTGGGCACTGCGGCGGTACGGGAACGGAATCTGAAGTGAGGTGTCGTCAGACATCGGACTCCCGGAGCTGCGGAGGGTGGGGGCGCTTAAGGTATTGCTGCTGTCAGTGGGGGAGTTGGGGTTGCGCGGCCGGTTGGTGACGGATTGGCACGACATGATCAACTTGGCCTGCGGGCCGTAGAGTATCCGATGCAATGATCCGACGTTAGGGATATAGGGCAATTGCCCTCGGCAAGCTCGCCGAACCCTCGATCTCGGCCCCCGCCTGCGTGAATGCGCTCCACCACGCCCCCGGCGGCGCTACCCTCGGCTCCACGGGCAGGGAACAGCGAGGCGGAGGCGCGACGGTGACCGAGCGGGACAGCGAATTCCGGGCGGAGGCGACGACCGGCGCGCGGGAGGCGGAAGGCGCCCCCAACCGGGTCAGGTTGCGTGACCGTGACGCCGAACTCCGTTCCGCCGAGGCGGCGGTGGACAAACTCTGCCGCGGCGGCCGGCGGCACCGAGATCGGCGAACTCCTCACCTTCTCCGGCCGCCCCGGCATCGGCAAGACCAGCCTGCTGCACGAGGTCCGCCGGATCGCCAAGCTTCGCCCCAATGCCACCGTGCTGTTCGCCCGCGGCGGCGAGCGCCAGTTCAACGAGCCGTACCACGTGCTGCGCCAGCTCCTCCAGCCGGTGCTCGGCGGCCTCGGCGCCGGCGAGTTCCGCCAGGTGATGGGCACTTGGGAGGAGGTCGTCGGGCCGGCCATGGGCCTCAAGCAGCCCAAGAAGGGCGCCCGCCGGCTCGACCCGCAGGGTGTCCGGGACGGCCTGGACTTCGTCCTCACCCAGCTCGCCCCGCGCCGCGCCCCGCTGGTGATGCTCGTCGACGACCTGCACTGGGCCGACCTCGAATCCCTCAGCTGGCTGGCGCAGTTCGCCGTCCGGGCGCGCGAACTGCCGGTGCTGCTGGTGTTCGCCTACCGCGACGACACCGCCGACTGGCAGCAGGAGTCCCAGGACCACCACCGCGCCGTCGCCTCGCTGGCCACCCGCCGGCACGAGCTGAGCCGGCTCTCGCTGGTCGCCGTCACCGACATCATCCGCGCCGAGCTGGGCGACCGGGCCGAGGACGCCTTCTGCTACGAGTTCTGGAACGTCGTCAACGGCAATCCGTTCGAGGCCGTCGCCCTGCTCGACCAGGTCCGCGACCAGGAACTGGACCCGGTCGAGGAGAACTCGCTCCAGCTCCGCGAACTCGCCGTCGACGCCACCGGGATGACCCTCAAGTCCTGGCTGGACCGGCTCGGCGCGGCCACCCTGCGGTTCGCCTGGGCCGCCGCGATGCTCGGCACCGACATCCGGCCCGACCTCGCCACCCGGATCTCCGCCCAGTCCACCGAGGGCGCCCGCGAGTCCGTCAAGGAACTGCGCAAGCAGCGGGTCCTGACCGTCACGCCGAACGGCAACCTCGAATTCGTCCACCCGCTGATCGCCAGCTCGATCTACAACACCATGCCCGAGGCCACCCGGACCGGGATGCACGGCGTGGCCGCCGCCGAGATCGAGAACGCCGGGCTCGGCCTGCTCGCCGCCTCCCGCCACCTGGTGGAGACCTTCGCGGGCGAGGGCGACGACCGCACCGTGCGCAAACTCCGCCGGGCCGCCTCCGAACACCTGCTGATCGGCGCGCCCGAGGCCGCCCAGCGCTGTCTGCACCGCGCGCTCGCCGAACCGCCGGACGACCAGGACCGCGCCGAGGTGCTCTACGAGCTGGGCTGCTCGGCGCTGCTGACCGACCCGGTCGCCACCGTCAACCAGCTGAAGCTCGCGCTCGACCCCGAGGAGGGACCGCTGCGCCCCTCGCTCCGGGTGGACGCCACCTTCCGGCTCTCCGAGGTGCTGGCGCACAGCGGCGAGCTGCGCCAGGCCGCCCTGGTCTGCCAGCAGGAGGCCGAGCACACCTTCGGGGACCCGGCGGGCCGGCTGCGGCTGGAGGCCGCGTCGTTCATGTGGCACGCCTTCCGCAAGTCCGAGGAGGACGGGCCGGCCCGCTCCGCCCGGCTGGGAGCCCTGTGCGACAGCCTCACCGGGCGCGAGGCCGCCGACCGGGCGGTGCTGGCGCTGCGGGCCTGGGACCTCACCCTGCGCGGCGCGCCCTCGACCGAGGTGCTGCGGCACGCGGACGACGTGCTGGACAACGGGCGGCTGCCGAAGGGTCTCGGCTGGACCGACAACATCTGGGGCTTCGAGCTGCCCGCCACGCTCGGCCTCTCCTACACCTACAACGACCGGATCGCCCAGGCCGAGCGGCTGTTCTCGGACGCCATCGTCCAGTTCGAGGTGGCGGGCTGGTCCGGCGCCCACCGGGGCTTCGCCTACTTCCTGATGGGCCTCGCCCGGTTCCGGCGCGGTCTGCTCGCCGAGGCCGAGGACTTCCTGCGCCGCGCGCTGCGGCTCTCCGAGCGGATCGGCTCCAAGCTGCCGCTGGCCTGGGACGCGGTCGGCGTACTGATCGACACCCTGATCGCCCGCGGCCGCAGCCAGGAGGCCTGGGAACTCGCGCTCGGCTTCGGCTTCCACCCGCCGTACCACGCCACCGCGATGGTGCTGCCGGACGCCGCCTCGCTGTACGGCAAGCTGCTGCTCGCCGTCGGCCGGCCCGCCGGTGCGGCCGCCGCGCTCACCGAGGCCGGAGCGCAGCTGGACATCCGGGGCTGGCACAACACCGTCTGGGCGCCCTGGGCCGCGCACCTGGCCATCGCGCTCGCCGAGGACGAGCCGGAGCGGGCCCGCGAATACGCCCGCCGCTCGGTCGCCGACGCGGAGCGGTTCGGCACCGCCTCGGCGATCGGGACGGCGCTGCGGCTGCACGCCCAGATCGAGGACGGCCAGCAGGCGGTCGAGCTGCTGGAGCGGGCGGTGGCCCACCTCGGCCAGTCGCCGGCCGGCTACGAGCACGCCGTGGCGCTGGTCGACCTCGGGGCCGCGCTGCGCCGGGTCGGCCGGCTGGAGGACGCCCAGGAGTACCTGTACCAGGGCATCGAGCTGGCCCAGCACTGCGCCGCGGACGGACTGGTCGACCGGGCCCGGCGCGAGCTGGCCAACTACGGCCTGCGGCCGAACCGGCTGGGCGACGTGCGGGAGACGCTCAGCCAGCCCGAGTGGGACGTCGCCGAGCTGGCCGTCCGGGGTGTGCCGCCGCAGCGGATCGCCGACCGGCTGGCGCTGCCGCTCAGCCTGGTCAACCGGCGGCTGGCCGCGGTCTACCGCAAGGCGGGCAGCGGGCCCGACGGTCTGGCCGCCGCCCTCGGGCTGGCGCCGGAGCAGCGGGCGGTGGAGCCGTGGGCGCCGGAGCCGCGTGACGGTTCGGACCCGGCGGAGCCCCTGGCGCTTCCGGAGCTCCGGGCGCGTCCGGAGCTTCCCGAGTGTTCCCGGCCGGGGCGGACCGGACCCCCGGCGCCGCCGGCGCACAGGCCGCCGCGCGGGCGGCGCGCGCGGACCCGATGAGCGCCCGGCCACCCCCGCAGCTGACTAGGCTTGACGCCGACCCGGGCCCGTACGGGGGCCGGGCGGTACCCCGGTCAAGGGTGGGCACGCACCCCGTGGCCCGCCAGTGAGGAGCAGGTCATGGCGACGCCCCCGGCGAACGGGTCGCGGACCACCAGCGTGCGGCGCGAGCCCCTGGACCCCTCGGGCGCGGGCTCCGCGATCGAGCGGTGGACGCTGCGGGCCGGCCCGTACGAGGCGAGTGTGCTCACCCTCGGCGCCACCCTGCACACCCTGGTCGGCCCCGACCGGGACGGCCGCCCCGGCCAGGTGCTGCTCTCCAGCGACCGGATCGCCGACATCCTCGGCCCGGCCCGGCACTACGGCACCGTGGTCGGCCGGTACGCCAACCGGATCGCCGACAGCCGGGTCGCCCTCGACGGCGAGGAGCACCCCCTCGCCCCGACCGGCGGCGGGGTCACCCTGCACGGCGGCCCGGACGGCTTCGCCAACCGGATGTGGGCGGCCGAGGAGCTGCCCGACGGCGTCCGGCTGCGGCTGCACAGCCCGGACGGCGACCAGGGCTTCCCGGGCGCGCTGGACGTCACCGTCGACTACACCCTCGACGCCTCCGGCGAGCTGGCGATCCGCTACCACGCGGTGACCGCCGCGCCGACCGTGGTCAACCTCACCAACCACGCCTACTTCAACCTGGGCGGCGAGGGCTCCGGGGACGTCCTAGGCCATCTGCTCACCCTGGACGCCGACGGGTACACCCCCGCCGACGGGCGGCAGATCCCGTTCGGGCGGATCGAGCCGGTGGCCGGCACGCCGTTCGACTTCACCTCCGCCCGGCCGATCGGCAAGTCGGTGCACGACGAGCACCCGCAGCTGACCGGCCCCGGCGGCTACGACCACAACTGGGTGCTGCGCCCCCGCCCGGCGGACGGTGCCCCGGCCCGGGCCGCGCGGCTGGAGGACCCGGTCAGCGGGCGGACCCTGGAGGTGCTGACCACCGAGCCGGGGATCCAGGTCTACACGGCCAACGGCTTCCGGGGCGCGGTCAGCGGCGCGAGCGGGGTGCCGTACGGGCCGTTCTCCGGGGTCGCGCTGGAGACCCAGCACTTCCCGGACTCCCCGCACCACCCGGACTTCCCGAGCACCGTGCTGCGGCCGGGGGAGGAGTTCCGTTCGACCACGGTGTTCCGGCTCGGCACCACCGGCTGACGGGGGCGCTGCAAGAGCCTTTCAGCACGGAGGGTGGCCCCGGCGGCAGCTGCCGACCGGGGCGAACCGGACAAAGCGCCACAACTCCCTTGCCTGTCAACTACCGTGCGGCAACGTGAAGGACACGTGGGTGTAACGATCGCTTTTTCTTGCAGAAACTTGCTGCAAGGGCTTTCCGCGACTGTTGCCCCGCTGTTAACTTCCTTCCCGAGCCCGGCGGCAGCAACGGTGCGGTCGGCGCGAGGCAAGGCAGCCATTATGCGCCTGTCTCCCACTATTTCGGGCACCCCCACCCTCCAAGGAGTTCTCATGCGGCGTGGCATCGCGGCCTCTGCCCTCGTTGTGGCCCTCGCGGTCTCGATGGCTGCCTGTGGCAGCAGCGGCTCCAGCTCGGACGGCAAGGCCGACGGGCCGGTCACCCTCACCTACTGGGACACTTCGAACGCCACCAACGAGGCGCCGAACTACCAGGAGCTCGTCAAGAAGTTCGAGGCGGCCAACCCGAACGTCAAGGTCGACTTCGTCAACGTGCCGTTCGACCAGGCGCAGAACAAGCTCCAGACCGCCATGGGGGCCAAGGGCGCGCCGGACGTGTTCCGTTCCGAGGTCGGCTGGACCGCCGCCTTCGCCAAGGCCGGCTACCTGGAGCCGCTGGACGGCACCCCGGCCGCCGCCGACTCCGCCAAGTTCCAGCCCAGCCTGATCCAGCAGGCGAGCTACCAGGGCAAGCTCTACGGCGTGCCGCTGGTCACCGACACCCTCGGCCTGCTGTACAACAAGGAGATCTTCGCCAAGGCCGGCATCACCGCCGCCCCCACCACCTGGGACGAGCTGAAGACCGTCGCCGCCACCGTCAAGGACAAGGCCGGCGTGGACGGCTTCTGGCTGAAGGCCGCCGACGGCTACTACGCGATGCCGTTCCTGTTCGGCGAGGGCACCGACACCGTCGACGCCAAGGGCAAGAAGATCACCGTCGCCGGCCCCGAGGCCGTCAAGGGGATCGAGACCTACAAGTCGCTGTTCACCGCGCCCGGCACCGCCAAGGCCGACGTCACCACCGACGCCTACGCGCACATGATGGACGCCTTCAACAGCGGCAAGGTCGCGGCGATCGTCCAGGGCCCCTGGGAGATCACCAACATCTACAAGGGCTCGGCCTTCGCCGACAAGACCAACCTCGGCATCGCCCCCGTCCCGGGCGGCTCGGCCGGCAAGGGCGGCGCCCCGACCGGCGGCCACAACATCTCCGTCTACGCCGGTGCCGACCAGGCCCACAAGGCCGCCGCCGAGAAGTTCGCCGCCTTCATGACCTCGGCCGAGAGCCAGGCGTTCATCGCGCAGAAGAACTCCACCCTGCCGACCCGCGACGACGCCTTCACCCCCGAGGTCAAGGCCGACCCCGGTATCGCCGGCTTCCAGTCCGTGCTGTCGAGCGCCAAGCCGCGCCCCGAACTGCCCGAGTACAGCTCGCTGTTCGCCTCGCTGGGCACCAACCTCGGCAAGGTCGTCCAGGGCACCTCGACCCAGGACGGTCTGAACACCGTCGCCACCGACTACGCCAAGCTCCTCCCGGGCTTCACCAAGTAGTCCATCTCCCGCAGCCGTCCGGCCCGCCGACCCCCGGCGGGCCGGGCGGCCGGACCCGTAGCAGCAGTCGCCGAAGCGAGGCGGCGGACCTCCCCGAGAAGGTGTCGAAAATGTCAGTCGCCGTGCAGGGCGCCACCGGCCAGGGCAGCCGGCAGCGCGATCCGGGTCCGGGCCTGATGGAGCGCCTCAAGCGCTCGTACGCCAAGCACTGGTACGCCTACGCGATGATCGCGCCGGTCGTGCTCGTCCTCGGCGTCCTGGTGCTCTACCCGCTCGCCGAGGGACTCTGGCTCACCCTCACCGACGCCAACAGCCTCAACTCGGCCAGGAAGATCGGCGTCAACGAGATCCCGGCGAGTTATCACTTCGTCGGCCTCGACAACTACGCCGACATCCTCTGGGGCCCCGGCTCCTACGACCGCTTCTGGTCGCACTTCGTCTGGACCATCGCCTGGACCGCCCTCTGCGTCGGCCTGCACTACACCATCGGCCTCGGCCTCGCCCTGCTGCTCAACCAGAAGCTCCGCGGCCGCGCCGTCTACCGGATGCTGCTGATCCTGCCCTGGGCCGTGCCGACCTTCGTCACCGTCTTCTCCTGGCGGCTGATGCTCGCCGACGGCGGCGCCGTCAACGGCCTGCTCTCCGCGCTGCACCTGCCCGAGCCCGGCTGGCTGGACGACCCGCTCGCCCAGAAGGCCGCCGCCGTCCTGGTCAACACCTGGGTCGGCGTGCCGTTCATGATGATCTCGCTGCTCGGCGGCCTCCAGTCGATCCCGGCCGAGCTGTACGAGGCCGCCGAGATGGACGGCGCCACCGCCTGGCAGCGGTTCCGCCACGTCACCCTGCCCGGGCTGCGCACCGTCTCCTCGACCGTCGTGCTGCTCGGCGTGATCTGGACGTTCAACCAGTTCGCCGTCATCTTCCTGCTGTTCGGCGCCAACGGCGCTCCGGACGCCCAGCTGCTGGTCACCTGGGCCTACCGGCTCGGCTTCGGCCAGCAGCCCCGGGACTACGCGCAGTCCGCCGCCTACGGCGTGATC
>NZ_JZWY01000640.1:0-11508 GCF_000966955.1 Streptomyces sp. NRRL S-495 | reverse complement strand
GCGTGATCCTGCTCTCCATCCTGATCGTCTTCACCGGCTTCTACCGCCGCTGGCTCGCCCGCAACGAGCGCGCGAACGGCTGACCCGGCGAACCGCACGACCACGAAGGAGGCACCCCGATGAGCACCACCACCGACCGACCCACCCCCCGCGCCGCAGCCCGCACCGCGGCCCCCGCCGCCCGGCCCGCCAAGGTCCGCGGCCGCGGCGAGAGCGGACCGCTCGCCAAGACCCTGATGCACGGCGCGCTGATCCTGGCCAGCCTGGTCGCCCTGTTCCCGGTGGCGTGGATCCTCTACGTCTCGCTCGGCCCGGACAAGACCGACTACCTGCACCCCGGCGCGATCCTCGACAAGATCACCTTCTCGAACTACCGCACGGTGCTGTTCGACACCGACTTCATGAGCTGGTTCGGCAACGCCTTCCTGGTCTCCGGCGTCACCACCGTGTTCGGCGTGATGATCGCCGCCTCCACCGGCTACGCCGTCTCCCGGATGCGCTTCCCCGGCCACAAGCCGCTGATGTGGTCGCTGCTGGTCACCCAGATGTTCCCGATCGCGGTGCTGATCGTGCCGATGTACACGATCCTCTCCCGGCTCGGCCTGCTGGACAGCTACCTCGGCCTGATCCTGGTCTACTCGACCACCACCGTGCCCTACTGCGGCTGGCTGCTGAAGGGCTACTTCGACACCATCCCGGTGGAGATCGACGAGGCCGGCCGGGTCGACGGGCTCTCCCCGTTCGGCACCTTCTGGCGGCTGGTGCTGCCGCTCGCCCGCCCGGGCCTGGCGGTCGCCGCCTTCTACTCCTTCCTCACCGCCTGGGCCGAGGTCGCCTTCGCCTCCACCTTCATGCTCAGCTCCGACAAGTACACGCTGGCCGTCGGCCTGCAGACCTTCGTCAGCGAGCACGACGCCCAGTGGAACCTGATGGCCGCCACCGCGGTGCTGATCGCGATCCCCTCCTCGGTCCTCTTCTACCTGGTGCAGCGCCACCTGGTGACCGGGCTGACCGCCGGCGCCTCGAAGTCCTGACCGGCCGACGGCCTCACCCACCGACCGCTCCGCCTCCTAGTCCCAAGGGATACCGTCCATGACCCAGAACCTGGCCGACACCTCCCGGCCCGCCGCCGACGCCACCGCTCACGAGGCCGGTGCCGGCGCGGACAGAGGCTGGTGGCGGGACGCGGTCATCTACCAGGTGTACCCGCGCAGTTTCGCCGACTCCAACGGCGACGGCATGGGCGACCTGCCCGGCATCCGCAGCCGTCTGCCCTACCTGCGCGACCTCGGCGTGGACGCCGTCTGGCTCTCGCCGTTCTACGCCTCCCCGCAGGCCGACGCCGGTTACGACGTCGCCGACTACCGGGCGGTGGACCCGATGTTCGGCACCCTGCTGGACGCGGACGCGCTGATCCGCGACGCCCACGCGCTGGGCCTGCGGATCATCGTGGACCTCGTCCCCAACCACTCCTCCGACCAGCACGAGTGGTTCCAGCGTGCCCTGCGCGAGGGTCCTGCGTCCCCGCTGCGCGAGCGCTACCACTTCCGTCCCGGCAAGGGCGAGAACGGCGAACTGCCGCCCAACGACTGGGAGTCCATCTTCGGCGGCCCGGCCTGGACCCGCTCGGAGAACCCGGACGGCACCCCCGGCGACTGGTACCTGCACCTGTTCGCCCCCGAGCAGCCCGACTTCAACTGGGACAGTCCGGCCGTCGCCGACGAGTTCCGCTCCATCCTGCGGTTCTGGCTGGACATGGGCGTCGACGGCTTCCGGATCGACGTCGCCCACGGCCTGGTCAAGGCCCCCGGCCTGCCCGACCTCGGCGGCGGCGACCAGCTCAAGCTGCTCGGCAACGACGTCATGCCGTTCTTCGACCAGGACGGCGTGCACGAGATCTACCGCAGCTGGCGCAAGATCCTCGACGAGTACCCGGGACAGCGGATCGGCGTCGCCGAGGCCTGGACCCCGACCGTCGAGCGCACCGCCAACTACGTCCGCCCCGACGAGCTGCACCAGGCCTTCAACTTCCAGTACCTGGGCACCTCCTGGGACGCCGCCGAGCTGCGCGCGGTGATCGACCTCTCGCTCGACTCGATGCGCCCGGTCGACGCCCCCACCACCTGGGTGCTCTCCAACCACGACGTCACCCGGCACGCCACCCGGTTCGCCAACCCGCCCGGCCTCGGTACCCAGATCCGCACCCCCGGCGACCGCGCGCTCGGCCTGCGCCGCGCCCGCGCCGCGACCCTGCTGATGCTCGCCCTGCCCGGCTCCGCCTACGTCTACCAGGGCGAGGAGCTCGGCCTGCCGGACGTCACCGACCTGCCCGACGAGGTCCGCCAGGACCCGTCCTTCTTCCGCCAGGCCGGCCAGGACGGCTACCGCGACGGCTGCCGGGTCCCGATCCCGTGGTCCGGCGCCGAGGCCCCGTACGGCTTCGGCCCGGACGCCGGCGGCCCGTCCTGGCTGCCGCAGCCCGCCGAGTGGGCCGCACTCAGCGTCGAGGCGCAGACCGGTGACCCGACCTCCACCCTGGAGCTGTACCGGTCCGCGCTGGCCCTCCGCCGGGACACCGCCGACCTCGGCGCCGGCCGGGAGGTCGAGTGGCTGGAGAGCCCCGAGGGCACCCTGGCCTTCCGCCGCGGCTCCTTCGTCTGCACCGTCAACACCACCGGCGCCCCGGTCCGGATACCCGCGCCCGGCCGGCTGCTGCTGACCTCCGCCGGCGCCGACCCCCGGGTCGTCGACGGTGAGGCGCTGCTGGCCGCGGACAGCACCGACTGGTGGGCGGTCTGACGTGGTTGCAATAGGCTCTGGGACCGTGACTACGGCGCGACTCTCAGACATCGCGGCGCAGGCGGGGGTCAGTGAGGCCACCGTCTCCCGCGTGCTCAACGGCAAGGCGAACGTCTCCGCCGCCACCCGGCAGACCGTGCTGGCGGCGCTGGACGTGCTCGGCTACGAGCGGCCGACCCGGCTGCGCCAGCGCAGTGCCGGGCTGATCGGACTGATCACCCCGGAACTGAGCAACCCGATCTTCCCGGCGCTGGCCCAGGTGATCGAGCAGGCGCTGAGCCGGCACGGCTACACGCCGGTGCTCTGCACCCAGACCCCCGGCGGCTCCACCGAGGACGAGCTGGTCGAGATGCTGGTCGACCGGGGCGTGGCGGGCATCGTCTTCGTCTCGGGCCTGCACGCCGACAGCACCGCCGACCACGACCGCTACGCCCGGCTGGCCGGGCGCGGGGTGCCGTTCGTGCTGATCAACGGCTACAGCGAGAAGATCGACGCGCCGTTCATCTCGCCGGACGACCGGGCCGCGATGTGGATGGCCGTCCAGCACCTGGCCGAACTCGGCCACGAGCGGATCGGACTGGCCGTCGGGCAGCGGCGGTACGTCCCGGTGCTGCGCAAGATCGAGGGCTTCACGGCGGCCCTGCGGGAGGTGCTCGGGCACACCCGGGAGGAGGCCGAGGAGCTCGTCCGGCACACGCTGTTCAGCGTGGAGGGCGGGCACGCGGCGGCCGGGGCGCTGCTGGACAAGGGCTGCACGGCGATCGTCTGCGGCAGCGACATGATGGCGCTCGGCGCGATCCGGGCGGTCCGTCAGCGGGGGCTGGCGGTGCCTCAGGACGTCTCGGTGGTCGGCTTCGACGACTCGCCGCTGATAGCTTTCACCGAGCCGCCGCTGACCACGGTCCGCCAGCCGGTGGAGGCGATGGCCAACGCGGCCGTGGACGCCCTGCTGGAGGAGGTCGGCGGGAACGCCGTCCAGCGCGGGGAGTTCATGTTCCAGCCGGAGCTGGTGATGCGCGGCTCGACCGGGGGCCGCGCGCGCTGAGGAGACATCACGAGGGACGCCACGAGGGGCCCGGGAGCGAACTGCTCCCGGGCCCCTCGGCGTTCCGCTCAGCCCTCCTGGACG
Organism: Streptomyces sp. NRRL S-495; assembly: GCF_000966955.1. Taxonomy (NCBI): domain Bacteria; kingdom Bacillati; phylum Actinomycetota; class Actinomycetes; order Kitasatosporales; family Streptomycetaceae; genus Streptomyces; species Streptomyces sp. NRRL S-495. The sequence goes on along the minus strand of NZ_JZWY01000640.1, from coordinate 7,580 downwards.
ATGGGCCGGTCCGGGGTGACCCGGTGGCCGTCGGCGGCGTCACCGGTACGGGTACCGGTGCGCCGGCCCCGCTCCAGGAAGTCGCGGAGGATCAGTTCGACGGCGTCCTGCGGGTTCTTGGTGCCGGACAGCATCATCGCGTCGATGGCGAGATTGGCGTCGAGCGAGACGGTGACCTGGGCCATGGTGACTCCTCCTCGGGTGCTGAGCAGCAGCATGCCCGCCGGGACGGGCTTTGACCATGACTGTCCGGGACCGTGGTCGCGGCGGTGCCGCAGGTGGGCACGCCTCGGCCCCCGGGGGGAGGAGCGACGACTCTCCCCGGGGGCCCAGGTGCTACCGGATCAGACCCGGCCGGCGAAGTCCGGCGCCCAGTTGGCGACGGTCTGGACCCGCACGCCCGAGCTCGGGTTGGCGGCCTCGACGTACTTGCCGTCGCCGACGTAGAGCGCGACGTGGTAGACGCCGGAGTCCTGGCCGTTGTTGGACCAGAACAGCAGGTCGCCGGCCTTGAGCGAGTCCAGCGAGACGTGCGTGGACGCGGCGGCCTGGTCGGCGGCGACGCGCGGGACGGAGACGCCCGCGGCGCGCAGCGCGGCCTGGGTCAGGCCGGAGCAGTCCCAGCCGCCGTTGCCGGTGCCGCCGTAGACGTAGGCCTGGCCGACCTTCGACTGGGCGAAGGAGACGGCGGCGGCCATGCTGCCGGTGGCGGCCGGGGCGGGGGCCGGGGTCTCGGCCTTCGCGGCGGGCTCGGCGGCCGGCTTGGCGGCGGTCCCGGAGCCGTTCTGCGCGTCCTTGGCGCGGTTGAACCAGTCGAAGCCCTGGCCGGACTTGTCGGCGGCCGGGGCCTTCGCCTCGGCGCGGTCGCCGAGGGTCAGGTGCTGGCCCGGGTAGATGCTGTGCGGGCCCTCGGCCAGGGTGGCGCGGTTGAGCTCGTACAGCCGCTCCCAGCCGCCCTGGACGTTGTTCTTGTCGGCGATGGAGGAGAGCCAGTCGCCGGCGACCACGGTGTAGTCGGCGGAGGCCTCCTGGCCCGCCTGGCGGTGCCACTTCTGCCAGTCCTGGGCGCCGGTGCGCTGCTGGGCGGCGTCGGAGGCGGCCGGGGCCGGGTTCTCGGGCTCGGCGGCGGGCTTGGCGGCCTGCTGGGCGGCCGGCTTCTCAGCCGGCTTGGCGGCCGGGGCCGGGGTGGGTCTTTGCGGCCGGCGCGGCGGCGGCCGAGGTGTCCACGGCGGCGGGGGTGCCGCCCTTGGTCAGACCGGCCTGGACCGAGCAGACCGGCCAGGCGCCGGGGCCCTGCACCGCGAGCACCTTCTCGGCGATCGCGATCTGCTGGTCCTTGGTGGCGAGGTCGGCACGGGCGGCGAAGGCGGTGCCGCCGAACCCGGCCCAGGTGGAGTTGGTGAACTGGAGGCCGCCGTAGAAGCCGTTGCCGGTGTTGATGCTCCAGTTGCCGGTGCTCTCGCACTGGGCGACCTTGTCCCAGGTGGCGACGGAGGCGGCCGAGGCGGTGCCGGCGGTGAGGCACGGGACGGTGAGGCCGATGCCCGCGACGCCGAGGGCGGCGATCGCGCGGCGGGTGCGGCCGGACAGACGGGTGCCGTTGGTGGGCAGCATGAAGACGTGGTCCTCTCCCACGCCTGCGAGGTGAGCTGTCGGATTCGGGCCGGAGTAGCCCGGCCGCGCTGTGGACGCGGCTTCACCCCTAGCCCGGGTCCGGTCCGTGGACCGGTCCTGGGCGAACTACCTGTGGTTCCCCCGCTCCTGCCGTGATGTATTGCGCTGCCAGCACGCCCGACGGCAGGACTCGGCGTCGCGGACGGGCTGGGTCCGTGTGGCCACGAACGGGGAGCACGTTAAGCAGAGGCGGCTTCAAACCGCAAACATGTGTGATGACCGTCACAGTTTACGAAAGCCGTGCTGAACCGCTGTCCTTCATGATCAGAAATGACCGATTTCCGGCAACGCCCGTCATGGCCAACACAACTGCCTATGCTTCAGAGCGTCGGCACCATGCCGGCGCCGACGCAGCCGCCCGGGGGGAGGGCTACGCACCGATGGGCATCGACGAGGAGCCGGACGCCGCCCGTCCGGCCGCCAGGCCACGCGGGGCGCATCGCAGGGCAAAACATCGCAGAGCGGACATCCTGCCCGAACCACCCCGAACTCCCGTAAGCCGCCGCGCATTACTGCGCTGGCTGGCTGTCGGCACCGCCTTCGCGGCGATCAGCGGCGAGGAGGTCCTGCGCCGCTCGCTGACCGGCGAGACCCGGCTGGTCACCCCGGCCGCCGTCGTCGGCACCGACCCGCCCGGGGCGGCCGCCCCGATGGGCCAGGACGGCGGCCACGGCGCCGCCCCGCCGGCCGCCACCGCCGCCCCGGGCACCGGACCGCCCGAGCAGCCCGCCCCCGCGCCCACCGTCGACCAGGGCGGCCGCCGCTGGTCCGACCGGGCCGGCTGGGGCGGCAGCCCGCCCGGACCGCGCAGCGCCGTCCGGATCACCGACAAGGTCCTGCTCGACACCGACGCCGAGGTCGGCTCCCTGCTGGTCGAGCCGGGCGGCAGCCTCACCTTCGCCGCCGACCGCACCCTCACCCTCGCCGCCGCGGGCAACGTCGAGATCCGCGGCACCCTCGCCCTCGCCCCCGACGGCGACCGGGTCCACACCCTCCGCTTCCCCGCCGTCGACGAGAAGCGCTTCCAGGGTGACGGCATGAAAGTGGTCGACACCGACGTCGGCCTCTGGGTCACCGGCGCCGGCTACCTGCGGCTGGACGGCGCCGCCAAGACCGCCTGGGTCCGTGCCGAGCGCGAGCTCAGGGCCGGCGACACCGTCGTCGACCTGGCCGCCCCGCCCGCCGGCTGGCTGCCCGGCGACGAACTGGCCGTCACCCCGACCGGCCCGCCCGACCAGGACGGCTTCGCCGCCGCCTACGACCTCGTCACCGTCCGGTCCGTCAGCGGAACCACCGTCACCCTGACGACCCCTCTCAAGTACCCGCACCCCAGGGTCGCCGCCGGAGGGGGCGTCACCGTCGGCGCCGAGCTGCTCAACCTCACCCGCAGCGTCCGGGTCGAGGGCAGCGCCAAGGGCCGCGCCCACGTCCACCTCACCAGCACCCGCCGGGCCGACGTCCGGCACACCGCGCTGCGCTGGGTCGGGCCGCGTGCCGACACCAAGGAGACCTGGCGCGGCCCGGACGGCACCGCGCCCGTCACCGCGCCGGTGCTCGGCCGGTACGGGCTGCACTTCCACCGGCTCGGCGACGCCACCCGGGGCACCGTGGTCGAGGGCGTGGTCGTCCGCGACGCGGGCAGCCACGCGTTCGTGCCGCACGCCAGCCACGGCATCACCTTCCGCAGCTGCGTCAGCCACGAGACCTGGGAGGACGCCTACTGGTGGGACGGCCCGCTGGACACCCGCACCCCCCAGCAGCCCTCCGACGACGTCGTCTACGAGTCCTGCGTCGCCTCCCGCACCCTGCTCGAACCCAACCCCCGGGCCTACCGGCTGACCGGCTTCAACCTCGGCGCGGGCACCGGCGGCAAGGCCGTGGACTGCGTCGCCGTCGGGGTGCAGGGCGCCACCGGAGCCTCCGGCTTCGAGTGGCCGGAGAACAGCGAGGGCGTCTGGACCTTCCAGCGCTGCCTGGCCCACAACAACCTCCAGGACGGCATCTTCGTCTGGCTCAACGCCCAGCGGCACCACGTGGTCACCGAGTTCGCCGCCTACCACAACGGCGGCTGGGGCATCGAGCACGGCGCCTACCTCAACGACTTCGACTACACCGCGAGCGTGCTGTACGGCAACGCGGGCGGGGGAGTGGCGCTGCACGCGCTCGGCCGGGACCGGGGCAGCAACTTCGACGGGCTGCTGATCGACGCCGCCGGGCACAGCGACTCCGCCGGGCACAGCGACTTCGCGGTCTCCACCGCCCGGCACGAACTCGCCGGGGAGTCGGTCACCTTCAGCCGCAGCCGGTTCACCGGCTACCGCAGGGCCGGGATCGCCTTCCGCGCCGGGGCCGACGGCAGACCGGACGACGTGCTGGTGCTGGACTGCGAGTTCGACGGCAACGAGCTCTGGCTGGACCCGGAGGCCGGGGCGCCCAAGAACATCCTGCTGCGCCGGGCCGGAACGACCGAGGTGCTCCAGGTCCGCCGGGCGGGCGAGGAGGGCACCGAGCGGCCGCAGTGGAACGCGGTCGCCGCTTCGGTGCCGACCCTGGCGGGCCAGTCCCGGCCGGTACAGGTGCCGGGACTCAGGCTGAAGGACGCGGCCGCGCCCACCACCCGGGTGGGGCGGTGACGGTGCCGCGCCGCTGCCGGGTGCCGTCGGCGGACGCGCGGCGGGCCCGGAACGGAAGTGCCGTTCCGGGCCCGTTCACGCGGTGTCCGCTACTGGGCGGCGTGCCGTCCGGCGCCGCGGGGGCCGGTCCCGTCCGCGTCCTCGGCCTCGTCGGCCCCGAACTCGGGGGCGACGGCAGGCAGCGCGGCCAGATAGGTGGAGGCGACCAGCTGACCCACCGCCTGGTACGCGCCCAGCGGCGCGGCCGACGGGCAGCCGGACTCCTCGGCGGCCGCGGCGAGCAGCTCGGCGTCCGCCTCGGGGCCGATCACCAGCGGGGCCAGGGCCGGGTTCTGGGCGCCCATCTCCTTGAGGTGGGCGACGGCCTCGGCCACCGAGCCGGGGATGTCCAGCGCAGCGGCGACGACCGGGACGGCGAGCCGGGCGGCCAGCAGCATGCCGGTGATGCCGGCCGCGTCGGCCGCGGGCTGCCCGCCGACGGTGGTGAGCACCACGCCGTCGGCGGCGGTCGCGATGGCGAACAGCCGGGCGCGGTCGGCGCGGGCCAGACCGGCCTCGGAGAGGCGGACGTGGACGGCCTCGGCGAGCAGCGGGTGCGGGCCCAGGGTGTCGGTGACCTGGGCGCCGTACTCGGCGGCGAGGGCGTGCAGTTCGGCGAGGAAGCCGTGCGGCCCGGGCACCAGCGGCACCACGACGGGCGTCGGCAGGCCGGCCTCGGCCGCCTCGGTCAGGAGTTCGGCGACGGTGCGCTCGGCCGCGGTCCCGCCGGTCTGCTGGCCCTCGGCCCCGCCGGTGGGCAGGTAACCGGCGGCGGTCAGCACGCCGTTCTGCTCGCTGCGGACGATCGACAGCAGCTCCTCGACCACGGACCGGGATTCCGGTCCGGCGGCCGCGGGGACGGCGAGCAGCAGGGCCGGGGAACCGGCCGGGATCTCGGGGCGCTCGGGACGGCGGTGGCGCCCCCGCGCACGGGAGCCTGGAGTACGGACGGGCAGTGGCGCGCCCGGGATGGCTGCGGTGCTCATGGCGGAGATCGTAGGACATCGGCCCGCCCGGCCCGCATTCGGCTGCCGTACCGGGTGGGACCACCGCTGCGAAAACCGGACATAACCGGCCTCCGGGCGGCAGTTGTCCCGGTACCCGCGTAGATGCGACGGAACGGGGCTTTCGTTGCACGAGTGGCGCGTGAGATGTCTCACAGCATACGACCGGCCTGACGGAGCGTCACTGAAGTGCGACTCCCGGCGTCGGAAGATCAACATTCAGCGGGGGGTCGCCTACGGGCGGTTAGCGGCTACTTGTCGATTCGCTCGACTATGTCCGCTTATATACCGCCGGGGGGGCTCCCCGTGAAGAGTTCCGGTTCGGTGTCGAAAAGGCCGTGCACCTGCAATGTCCCGTGCTGATGCACGTGCACTGGAGCTATCATCGCGTCAAGTGAGGCGTTGTGCCGGGCCGGTACGGGGCCGGCCCGGTCGTACGGCCGGGGCCGGGGCGCCGAGCTGGACGACCCACTCCGGAGCTCTTCGGGAGATTTCTATGCACGACTCGCACGACACGTACGACACGTACAACGGGATGGCCGCTGCGGACCTCGAAGGCGTGGTCTGGCAGAAGAGCCTGCACAGCAACTCTCAGGGGAACTGCGTCGAATTCGCCGCCCTTCCGGGGGGCGAGGTGGCGATGCGCAACTCGCGCTTCCCGGACGGTCCGGCGCTGATCTACACCCGGGCCGAGATCGCCGCACTGCTGCTGGGGGCCAAGGACGGGGAGTTCGACCACCTGGCGGTCTGACCGGTCGCCGGCTTCACCATCGGGGGGCCGTCGTGGGTGCTGACACCACGACGGCCTTTGTCTTTTCCGGCCGTCCTTGCCGGTTCTTCCGGTTCTTCCGGCTGTTGGTCGGCTCTTCCGGCCCCGGGGAGCCCGGGCCGAGGGGTGCCCGGCCGCGAAGGCCGGGCCTGCACCGGGCCTGCGAACGCCGGCCGCGCTCGTGTCGGCCCCGCGATTGTCGGCCCCGTGCCTGTCGGCCCCGCGTTGGCCGCTCGCCTTCGTCGCCCGCCCTCCGCCGCCCGCCTTCGTCGCGCTGCCGAGCCGCCGCACGCGGATCGGAGGGACGCGGACCGGAGGGACGCCACCGCCGGAAGGCTGCCGGTGCCCGCTGCCCGAGGGCCGCCGATCGCCGTTGCCGGGGTGGAGTGGTCGCCGGAGGAACTCGCCGGCCGTGGTGTGGTGTTCCCGGCGCGGCTGTCGGCGGACGCGGAGTCAGGCCGAGCGCCGGTGCCGTCCGCCGAACTCGGCCACGGGGGCCGGTCGCAGGCTCTCCTCCGCCTCGAACAGCGCCCAGACGACCTTGCCGCCGCCCAGCGGGTGCCAACCCCAGGAACGGCTGAAGGAGTCGACCAGGTGCAGTCCGCGGCCGGACTCGGCCACGAAGTCCGCCTCCCGGGCCACCGGGCCCAGGCTGCTGGGGTCGCTCACCGCGCAGACCACCTGCGGCGCGCGGTGCACGAGGCTTATTCGGATCGGCAGCCTGCCCTCGGGCGTCGGCTGCGTGGGAAAGTCGTGGTCGTCCGCCGTGGTCGGGCACGCGCCGATCGCGTGCCGCAACGCGTTGGTCACCAGCTCCGAAGCCACCAGCGCGACATCGTCGAAGAGCTCGCCCAGGCCCCAGCGCTGCAGGGCGGTCCTGGCGAAGTCGCGCGCGGTTCTGACGGCTTCGTAGCGGGGAGCGAGCGTACACGTGACCACATGGGGGTCGACTGCCAAAGCCGTTCCGGTGCTCATGAAGAGCTCCTCCCATAAGGGGGCGGACACGGCTGGACCCGCCGGGGTCATGCCGGTCACCTCCGACTCGCTCGGCCGCGCGGCCGCCCCTCGACCAGGCGCGCGCGCACGAGGGCCCGGAGGCGCGGGGGCGCTGCCGGGCCGGTGCACGGAATCGCGCGTGGGGTCGACGCGGAGCCCGCGGGATTGCCAGGGATGTGCAGGTGCACGTGCACCATCGTGCTCTGCGCTCACTACAGATGCAAGAGCCGATTCACGTGCAGTCGTTCAAATGGCATATGCAAGCGCCGGATGCACGTGCATCCTGGTGTGCGGAGTGCAGAACTGATAGGAACATCCGTCAGTATCGGCACCGTGAGCGCTCAACTGATGGCAGACTGTGCGCTGTTTGCCCTAGGTGGAGGTTAGGACCGCATGACCACAGTTCAGCCGGGCGGCGGCTCGATGGTCCGCCGGATCCTCCTCGGCTCCCAGCTGCGCCGGCTC